>CAZVBH010000034.1:0-20986 GCA_964625275.1 uncultured Lachnoclostridium sp. | reverse complement strand
TTATAAATTTGGCCGTTCTTATATGTACTGTCCATGGGATGTGATTAATTTTTGTTGTGATTTAAATAATGCCAGAGAAGCTGATTTGAACCATGATACTAATGGTAAATGTGCTAGAGAATTTCTCTTTAAACCTAAGAATTATTGGATTAATACAAGTGCTAATTCATTAATTCGCAGTTTCATAGATATGGCAGATGGTGAAACCAGACAAGCATTGGAGAAGCTTGTGGCGGGTGAATCTGTTGAAAAACAGATTAATGAAAATCTTACCTATGAAGAACTTTACAATTCCATTGATAACCTTTGGAGTGTTCTTTTTACTACAGGTTATTTAACAGTAGATGACTATCTCCCTGATGGAAGCTTAAGGCTTAGAATCCCCAATAAAGAGATTAGAGAGCTTTATGTAGTACAGATTCAGGAGTGGTTTAAAGACGTAACACGTTCTGATAATGAAACACTTCATTCCTTCTGCATGGCCTTTTTGAATGGAGAGCCTGAAAAAATAGAAGAACAGCTTAATGATTACCTTTGGGAATCCATAAGCATAAGAGATACAGCAGCTAGAAATGCAATGAAAGAAAATTTCTATCATGGCTTGCTTTTGGGACTTCTAAAATTTGAATCACGTTGGATTACAAAATCTAATAAAGAATCCGGCACCGGCTATCCGGATTTGTTAATTGAAACCCCTGAAAGGACAGGAATTGTAATCGAACTTAAGTATGCTGAATCCGGAGATTTGGAAAAAGCCTGTGATGAAGCCCTGCTTCAGATAGAAGAAAAGAGATATGAAGAAATTCCACGTCGTGACAGAATGAAAAAAGTCATCAAGTATGGAATAGCTTTTTATAAAAAAGATTGTATGGTAAAAATGAGCAAACAGTGAAATAGGCAGCTATGAATAGAGATATTCATAGCTGCTTTTTATATATATCACATAACAAAACGGGCTTTTATAAATGATTGTATTACTGAATCAATGCAATAAAATATGTCAAAAAGCTGTGATTAATACATTTTTAATCACAGCTTTTTTAAAATAGGGTATTGCATTATGTATGCGGATTATGTTAAAATATGTCATAAATAAGTACATTTCTGTAAGAGGGGTAACGTAATATGAGAGAAGAAACGAACAAACAACAAAACAAACAAATAAATACAAATCGGGGGGGGTACAGCTTAAAGTGAATATCGCAATTTGTGATGACCAACCCAATGTGCTCGAGGAAATTAAATTTAAAATTAAGTCAATTGACAAAGAAATAACTGTTGATATTTATTCAGATATCAATAAGTTCTTTGAGGCAATTAAAACTGTTACATATGATGCAGTTTTTATGGACATTGAGTGGGATGATGAATCCAATGGAATTGATTTTGCATCCGTTTTTAAGAATACTACAGTTGATGTGATATTTGTTACGGGTTATCCTCAAAAGTATGTTGAGAAAATTTTTAATGGTCATATTAATCCAATTGGATTTTTAAGGAAGCCTGTTGATGATGAACAACTTGCGTTTCTAATATCAAAAATAAAGCGCAGAGCTTTAGATGACGCAAACTGTATCACCTATTCAAAAAATGGCAAAAAATATATGCTGTTAGTAGATGAAATTAATTATTTCGAGGGAAATTTACATAAAATGGTTATATGCATGACAAACGGAAGTCGTATCGAGGTGAGTCAGAGTCTTAGCAAAGCTAAGAAAAATATCCCTAAGAAATTTATTGAAATTCATAAAAGCTATATTGTTAACCCAGATCATGTAGATGTATTTACTATGCATAAGGTTAAGATGAAAAATGGCTCTGAGATTCCTGTGAGCCGAGCAAAAAGTAGTTCTGCCAGAACGGCCTTTATGGAATATACAGCTGTAAATATTTAACGATGTCTATTTATGCTAGAAATCTGTCTATTTCTGCAAAGGGTATAGAAAAATTTTCAGAAATGTAGTAAATATATACTCGAGGAGTAAGTTTTTATCGTGGGAGTATTAAACAAGTATCTTTTTATTACATTAAAACGTCTGTTTTTTACAATTCACAAGATATTAACTTAATAAAAGTATATAATAAAAGCGTGCAAATCTTTGAAATATAACAAGAACAGGGTAGGTCAGAATGAGTGTATTGGTTCTTGGACATGGAGGCGACTATTTTGAAAAACAGGTTGAAGAAATCTGTGAAAGAATACGAGCACGATATGTATGTATCGAAAATGAAAATCGCCTTTATAAATATATGTCCGAAAATGAAATTGAATCTGGTAGTGTTATGTTTGTAGTACTGTCAGGTAAAGATGATGCTTCTAAAAAATCTTTATTTATAAAGAAGATAAGAACCATCAGAAGAGATATTCATATTACTGTATGCATTGATTCAATGGATTTAATTGAGGTTGCCTTTGATTTTAAGCCTGATGGAATGATTCAATATTATATATCACAGGTTGCTCTTGCAAAATATATGGGCAAATTAATTAAAACAGATGAATATGTATCGCCAGATAATAATTTGATTTCTCTTAAAAGAAAAAGTGCAATCTTTAAGATTGATGTTGATGAAATTGTATATGCCGAGAGTGACGGAAGACAGATTAATGTATATTTTAAAAATCATACTAGCTTGACTTTTTATATGAAGCTTAATGATTTACAGAAAATGCTTCCAGATAAATTTATAAGAGTTCATCAAAGTTATCTTGTGAATCTTGATGAAATAGAGCATGTAGAAAATGGCTATCTTATACTTAAAGAAGGCAGAATAATTAAAATTAGTAAAAAATATATTGACTGGGTTAGGCAGATGATTTCATAAAGGGGATGTTATAGTTTTACGTGTTGATTGCAAATTTGCCGGTTAGTATAATTATACAGAATAGTATTGCAGTGTAGATACTGTTCCAAGCTTGTTGATATTGTATTGGGCGTGTGGATACCTATGGTATTAGGAACTTCGATGCCAGGTGATGCCATAACAGTGAGCTCCCGGTTTTATTGGAGGGAGATTGAGTTCGAGAGTTTTTATATATAATAATATATTAAGATTCCATTTAGAGGGCGAGTAATAGAAATCCAATCCCCAATTTAATATGAAAAGAGCAGACCAACGGTCTGCTTTTTTCATGCCCTTATATGTATAAATTATCGATAAAATTTACCAGCTCAGCCCTAACTGCAATACATTCCTCAGGTATCTCCTCACCTACATAAAAAGCATTATACTGCCTAAGATTTTTCATTCCAATGCAATAGGAGAAAAAATCATTATCGCCATATTTAAATCTGCCGGATTTACTGATTCCATTATGATGCTCAAGCAGATTTAATTCATTAATTAGCTCCTGAAGCCTTAGGTAGTAACCTTTCGGTATTTCTATACTTTCTTCTGATATAATCATATCCTTATCAGTGTCATAGATATTTTTTCTCAGATGCTGAACAATTTTTAAACCTGTTTCATCAAGCTTCATAACCGGAAAATATTCACGTACTATATTACCTTCATTGAATGAAAGCTCAAATCGGTCAAGTGTGATTGCATCAGTTGATGACATAACTTCCTTAAAACCGGCAATGGCCAGGAAGCCTTGAAACAACTCGAGCAATTCACCTGTCCAGTTACAATCAGGATCACCATCAATATAAAAGAACAATTCTTCACCTGATTCATACTCGACCATCAGATAAGTAGGAGAGTGTTCCTCGTCCTGGCCGGTTGTATATTTTTCAATTCCATTAAGGTTTACAAGTCTGTGTTTATCAATTATCTTTTGAACCTTTTCTAAAATTTCTTCAGAAACCGCTGCCTGAACCTTGTATGTCAGCCTCTCGCTAAGCGTAAGCTCTCCATCGGCGCCATCAGCCAGCAAAAATCTAAATTTTCCATTCCTTTTTTCGTCAAAGCGGTCTCTATGATAAAAATGAGTTTTAAGTGAACTTATCTGCTTCGAAGAAATGGATTTCGGCGCAGCGAGATTTGTTTTATCAATTGTTGCTCCGGCTTTTTTTGCTTCTGAAAAGGATGCTGCCATTGATCTTCTGACAGCTCCCGAATTGTTTAAATATGATTGCATTTTATATATCCCTTACTACATCCACAACGTGACTTCCAGCTCCAAGCAGGTCGCCTCTTTCACAAATCGTAAATAAATATTCTATATATTTATTAAAAGCTTCATCATCCATTGCATTTATTTCACGTCTTAAAAAATCTGTCGGACCATCAGGTGTAAACAGCTTAACGCGCTTAAGACCTGCCAGCTCATTTAATTCTTCGATTTCTTCAAGGCGCACATATTCATATAAATCCTTCGGCTGAGAAACAGTATGAAAATCTGAATTTAACCTGCCATCACTAAGACATTCCAGTAAATGGCCTTCCTTTATCCCATAAGTAAGAACTGCATAGTCATTCAGAAGATAGCCTACCATGATAAAGCCACCAGGCTTGGTAACCCGCTTGGCTTCAGAAAGGGCCAGAAGCTTATCCTCTTTTGTATACAGATGGTAGAGAGGCCCAAAGAGTATTGTGAGGTCGTATTCATCTGACTTAAATTTCTTTAGATTTCTTGCATCTCCTCTAAAGGCCTTAATATCTTTGCCTTTTTGCTTGATTTTAGCCAGATTTGCAGGAACATATTCAACAGCAGTAACATCATAGCCCTCATCGCAAAGAGCAGCAGAATAACGTCCGGTGCCTGCACCTATGTCAATTATTTTGACTGACTGATTACTTTCAGCGTTCAGAGCTTCTTTAATGAGATTAAGATAGTCATGAATATATTTCATGGAGGTTATAAATTCTACCTGACCATGACGCCTCAGAAGTCTTTTATCTTCATTAAATTTATTATAATGTTTAATTAATTCGTCCATAAGAGTCCTTTCTAAATTCAAAAATTAAAGAGGATATTCCAGGTCCGCTTCGCTACCTGCTACATCACACCGCTTAAGAAACGGGGACTTTTCAGATAAGCTTAAAGTACAAATAAATCAGTACTAGGTTGAAGGTATGACCCTTCAGTTAAGATTATAGTATATTCTCAATATAAATGAAAGTAAAAATAATTAAATGTTTGTTGACCGTAGCCAGACAAAATGATAAAATCAAAATGCTGTAATAGGCAGAATATTAAACATCTAACAAGTATATAAATGTTATCATGAATATACATAATTTTGATAAAATATAGGAGAATTTTTTATGGCAGTTTTTGATTTTAGTGAATCACCGGAGAGCATTAAAGAAAAGCAGGATGCGGTATGCACCTATACAACATTTAAATCCAATAATTCGGAACCATCGGCAGAGAAGCCTATTATGATTTTAGACAATTCTAAAAAGGAATGGAAACATCATTCTTGTGGCGTTTTTTCTAATCCTTCAAAGGCAACGGCTTTTGAATTTGATGAAAATGAAGGCTTTATGAGTGCTGATATTCTTTCAATAGACTCGAGATTTACAAGTCTACTAAAGTGGCTTGGAGAGAATCATATCAATGTACGACTCTCAGGTAAAAATGTAGAAAAAGGCTATGCAGTTTATAAAATTCGTGAGGTTGCCTTCGGCGGTGGCACTAAGCTTTCAGCAGAGGATGGCTTTTTACAGTTTATGATTGAAAGACTACTTGCAAGCAATGCGCCTTCAGATGAAATTCCTGATGAAGACCAGGAGGAGACCGGAGATGGAATGAAGCTTACTTCACTCCAGTCAATTACCGACTTCTTAAATTGTGCAGGCAGAACCTTACCTGACAATATTCGTTTATGGGCACGTCGAAATCTTGCTGTTGCAAAGTCTCATGAGGTTTCACCTGAGGAACGCAGACATGCGCAGCGTGCACTTTCACTAATGATGAACATTCAGTGGAAGAGTAATTATTTTGAATCAATTGATCCGGATGAGGCTAGAAGGATTCTCGATGAGGAACTCTATGGTATGGAGCGTGTAAAGCAGAGAATCATTGAAACAATCGTGCAGATTAATCGTACACATACACTTCCGGCCTATGGACTTCTTTTGGTAGGACCTGCCGGTACCGGAAAGTCTCAGATAGCTTATGCTGTTGCAAGAATTTTAAAGATGCCTTGGTGTACCCTGGATATGAGCTCGATTAATGATCCTGAACAGCTTACAGGAAGCTCAAGAGTTTATGCTAATGCCAAGCCTGGTATTATCATGGAGGCTTTTTCTGTGTCTGGTGAATCAAATCTGGTATTCATAATTAATGAGCTGGACAAGGCCGCTGCCGGAAAGGGTAATGGAAATCCTGCTGATGTACTTCTTACCTTACTTGACAATCTTGGCTTTACGGATAACTATATTGAGTGTATGGTGCCAACTGTTGGTGTATATCCAATTGCCACAGCCAATGATAAAAGTATGATAAGTGCACCATTAATGTCCAGATTTGCAGTTATTGATATACCTGACTATACACATGAGGAGAAGATGGTTATTTTCTCTAAATTTGCACTTCCAAAGGCACTTAAGAGAATTGCACTTAAGGATACTGAGTGTATCGTTCCTGAGGATGCTGTAGAGGCTGTGGTTGAGCTTTATTCAGATACTTCGGGAATTAGAGACCTGGAGCAGGCAGCTGAACATATAGCGGCTAATGCACTTTATCAAATTGAAGTTGATAAGGTTGAAAAAGTGGTATTTACGCCGTCCATGATTAAAGAGTTGTTACAGTAGTAAATTAGGACGGATTACAGCACATTATGGTATCTAATAATGACGGTTGCGGGCACCTTATGATGTCCAAAGTGTGCGCTTCGCGCTTATCATACACTTTGGACAAGCATAAGTGCCCTGCAACCTGTATAATGAAACAGTTAATGTGCTGTAATCCTGTGTAACTAAATTAGGACGGTTGCTGGCATTTTAGATGTCCAAGTGTGCGCTTCGTGTTTATCATACACTTGGGGTAAGCATAAAATGCTCAGCAACCTGTATAATGGAGAAGCAGGGGCGCTGTAATCCTGTGTAACCAAGTTAGGAGAATTGAGGTTTACTATGAAGTTTAAGTATACGAGAAGAGCCTTCTACCACGAGACGGACAAGATGGGGATTATTCATCATTCTAACTATGTTAAGTGGATGGAGGAGGCCAGGGTTGATTTTTTGAAAGAAATTGGCATGGGTTATCGTGAAATTGAGGAGGCTGGTATTGCTTCTCCTGTTGTGAGTATTTCTGTGGAGTACAAGAAGCAGGTTAGGTTTGATGATGAGATTTTGGTTGAGGTTTCTATTGAGAAGTACAATGGTATTTCTTTTGAACTTGCTTATGAATTTACTAATTTATCTGAGCAGGAGATTTGTACGGTGGCTTCTTCTAAGCATTGTTTTTTGAAGGATGGTAAGCTTATTTCTTTGAAAAGGGAGCTTCCGGAGTTTGATACTGCGATTAGGGAGTATATGAAGAATGGCTGTAATTAATATTTTTTTAGAGCATATTTATGAGGCTCTTGATCAATTACAATCTGATGAGGCTGCCCGGATTAATGATTGTTGTAGTCAGCAATCAGAAGAACCGGAGCTAAAAAATGGTTCTGGTCTGCAATTTGACAATTCAGAGTTGAAAAATGCCGGGTGTATTCTGACTGATGAAATTTGTAATAAAGACTCTTATGAATATAAGCTTTTGAAGTTGTTAAAATATGCTTCAAACTTAGGTATTTCCGGTCTTGAATGTGATTTTTTTCGACTATGGGATGAAGACTTAAAGTATTTATTTGATGAGGCGGGGCTTTCGGTTGCTTCTATTTATCGTACCTTTGATTTTGGCCATGCTTTACGTGAGGAATCTTTGAGGCAGATTGATGAGGTGCTTAAATGCGCCAAGCTTTATGGTGCTGATAAAATACTTGCAATTCCTGGTTTTATAAATGAGGATGATGATGGCGAAGAAGTTATTTCCAAAATGACCGAGCTTTTGAAGCTTTTTGTTGAGAGGGCTGATAATCTTGGCATAAGAGTTACTCTTGAGGACTTTGATTTGAATACTGCGCCATATTCTACAATTAGTGGTCTTAAGTGTTTTTTTGAAAATGTTCCGGGACTTGGTTATACCTTCGATACCGGTAATTTTGCCTACAGTCTTGAGGATGAGCTTGAAGCATATAATGCTTTAAGGCCGTACATATGTCATGTTCATTTAAAGGATCGTTCCTGGGATGGCTCTAGGGCCGATAAGAAGGCTTCTAATGCTAAGGCGAATCTTTCCGGTAGGCTTATGTATCCGAGTGAGGTCGGTGGCGGCTTTATCAAAATCAGGGAATGTCTTGAGCTGTTGAAGAAGGATGGATATGAGGGCTCTTTTTCAATTGAGCATTTTGGAGCTGTAAATCAGCTGGAGTATATGAAAAAATCGGTTTTCAACCTTAAAGATATGCTTTAGAGTATAGACTATAAGTTTATTTGTATTGCTATGCACACTAACATATTTATGATTATCAAAGCGGATATTCCAGGTCCGCTTCGCTACTTGCTCATAACCTTAAAGCCACTTCAGATAAGGTTAAAAAATTAAAAAGAAGGATTTAGAGAAAAGAATTAATATGATAAATATACTTGTATGGAATGAATTTATTCATGAAAAAGAGCAGCCTGAGGTTGCGGCCATATATCCTCTTGGTATTCATGGCTGTATTGCTGACTTTCTTGGCAAAGAGAGTGATTTTAATGTGCGTACTGCCACTCTTGACATGCCTAATCAAGGACTTTCTAAAGAGCTGCTTGAGGATACAGATGTGCTCATTTGGTGGGGACATCATGCCCATGAGAGGGTTTCTGATGAAAATGTGGCTTTAATAACTGAAAGGATTAACAATGGAATGGGCTTTATTCCACTTCATTCCAGTCACTATAGCAAACCGTTTAAGGCTTTGATGGGCACCTCCTGCAATCTCAAGTGGAGACATGGCGACAGGGAAAGACTTTGGACAGTAATTCCATCGCATCCAATTGCCTTAGGCGTGCCAGAGCATTTTGAACTTCCACTAGAGGAAATGTATGGTGAGCCTTTTGCAATACCAACTCCTGATGAGGTTGTATTTCTTGGTTGGTTTGCCGGTGGTGAGGTGTTCAGAAGTGGTGTAACCTACAGGCGTGGAGCCGGCAAAATTTTTTATTTCCAGCCCGGACATGAGGAATATCCGATTTTTCACGATGATATAATTCAGACTATAATTAAAAATGCAGTGCGTTTTGTAGCACCGGTTGTAAAAGGAAATCAGAAAATTGAATGTTATATGGCAAATAGACTTGAGCCATAAGGAAAGGATAAAAATGAGTAAAGAAGAATTAATTGATATATATGATGAAAATCGTAATTTTACAGGAATTGTACTTCCACGAAAGACGAAGCTGACTAAGGGACAGTATATGCTTTATGTGCTTGCGGCAGTTTGCAATAAGGATGGAAAAATTTTGATTACAAAGAGGTCACTTGATAAAAAGTGGGCAGCGGGCAGCTGGGAAATTCCGGGAGGCGGTGCTGATTCGGGTGAGACCTCGGTTGAAGCAGTTTGTCGTGAGGTTTTAGAAGAAACAGGTATTAAAATTTCACCGGAAAACTCTAAGGTGATTTATTCTTATAGAAATGATGATGCGAAGAGTGGAGACAATTATTTTGCAGATATTTATCTTTGCAAGGTTGATTTTAAGCTGACAGATGTTACAATCCAGGAGGATGAGGTGATTGATGTCAGACTTGCTACAATGGATGAAATTAAAGAGCTTAAGGAAAAGGATGGCTTCTTACATTATGAAAGACTCTGTCAGGCTCTTGCTTCAAATTAAAGCGGATATTCGCAATCCGCTTCGCTACTTGCTCATAACCTTAATGCCACTTCGTGGCCCATCAGTAGGAGTCTAGCCTCCTACTGATGCTGAAAAGTCCCCTATCCCCGCTTAAGAAGCGGGGGACTTTTCAGGTAAGGTTAAAGAGTAGATACTGTTGACTTTTCAATTATATTTGTTAATGAAATGGAGATTATCATGAGCAGCTATATTATGGAACTCAGAAAGCTGGTTGGCCATCGTACTTTATTACAGTGTGCAGGCAGCATAATAATTGAAAATGAAAATGGAGAGGTACTGCTTGGCAGAAGAACAGATAATCATATGTGGGCCTATGCAGGTGGTTCAATCGAGCTTGATGAAACTGTTGAGGAGTGTGCTAAGCGTGAGCTCTTTGAAGAAATGGGTCTGATTGCCGATGAGATGGAGCTGTTTATGATAAATTCTGGACCTAAGACCCACTATACCTATCCTAATGGTGATGAGGTTTCAAACGTAGAGATTATCTACATCTGTAGAAAATATCATGGCGAAATTAAGATGCAGGTAGAAGAGATGGAAGAGCTGCGTTTCTTTGCTCTTGAGGAAATTCCTGAGAATATATCTACACCAACTAAGCCGGTGATGGATAGATATATTCAAATGAGAAAGAAGCAAAGTTAGAAATCAAAGCGAATATTCTGGGTCAGCTTCGCTACTTGCTCATAACCTTAAAGCCACTTCAGATAAGGTTAAATTTATAATTGCCAAACAAATCTAAAAAATCTATAAAATTTTTGTGAAAATCTTCAATTGTAAAAAATTCATATTAGTAATAAAATCTCATTTGTCATGTCAGCTTAATTCAAAGACTTGAATTGAGCAGTGACATGACTATTTTTTTGTCTATAATATATGGAATATTCTTTTATTAGGGTATGTTTAGGAGATTTTATGAACAAATTTAAACCAATGCTTTTTAGCAACATGAAGCAGTATACCAAGGAACAGTTTTTTAAGGATTTGATTTCAGGTATTATTGTTGCAATCATTGCACTTCCTCTTTCAATTGCATTAGCACTTGCTTCAGGCGTAGGTCCTGAGCAGGGTATCTATACAGCAATTGTAGCAGGCTTCCTTATTTCATTTTTAGGAGGAAGTAGAGTTCAGATTGCAGGTCCTACAGCAGCCTTTGCCACAATCGTAGCCGGTATTGTAGCAGAGCAGGGGATGGATGGTCTTGTTATTGCAACAATTATGGCAGGTATAATACTCATTATCATGGGCATCTGTCGTTTTGGAACCCTTATTAAATTCATTCCTTACACAATTACAACAGGCTTTACGGCAGGTATTGCAGTAACTATTCTTATTGGTCAGTGGAAGGATTTCTTCGGTGTTACTTATCAGCATGGTGAGAAGCCAATTGAGACTATGGAAAAGCTTGAGGCTTTTTTCAAAAATATTGATACCTTTAACTGGCAGGCAGCTCTTGTTGGTGTAATATGTCTTGCAATTTTAATTGCCTGGCCTTACATTCCAAAGATTGGTAAGGTAATTCCGGGCTCACTTATAGCCGTATTTGCAGGAATTGCTCTTGTGAAGGGCGTTGGTCTGCATGCGAATACAATAGGAGACCTCTATACAATTAATAGTGGTCTTCCAACCTTTTCAGTTCCTTCATTTACCTTTGCAAAGGTTAAGGCTTTAGTTCCGGATGCATTTACAATTGCGGTACTTGCAGCTATTGAATCACTTCTTTCATGCGTTGTCGCTGATGGTATGATTAATTCACATCATCGTTCAAATATGGAGCTGATTGCACAGGGTGTCGGTAACGTTGGCTCAGCACTTTTTGGAGGTATCCCTGCAACAGGTGCAATTGCGAGAACAGCAGCCAATATCAAGAGTGGCGGACGTACTCCTATTGCCGGAATGGTTCATTCTCTTGTCCTTTTACTTGTGCTTGTCGTGCTCATGCCTTATGCAGCACTTATTCCAATGCCTACAATTGCGGCAATTCTTTTCCTTGTTGCCTACAACATGTGTCAGTGGAGACCTTTTGTTAAGCTCTGTAAAACAGCACCTAAGAGTGATGTTACAGTTCTTGTATTAACCTTTATACTTACAATCGTATTTGACCTTGTAGTGGCAATTGAGGTTGGTATGATTGTTGCTTGTCTTCTCTTTATGAAGAGAATGAGCGATGAGACCGACGTTAAGAGCTGGAAGTATGTTGAAGATTCTGAAGATCCTGACAGCATTAATATTCGTCAGGTACCGCTTCAGGTACGTGTTTATGAAATTAGTGGTCCTCTTTTCTTTGGAGCAGCAGGAAGACTTGCAGATATCAGTGTTAAGGAATTTACAAAGGTTCTTGTAATCAGAATGAGAGCTGTACCTGCACTGGATGCAACTGCCATGAATTCACTTACTGCTTTATGTGACACCTGTGAGAAGAAGGGCATTAAGCTCGTATTTTCGCATGTTAATGAGCAGCCAATGAAGATTATGGAAAAGAGTAATTTCGTAGACAGAGTAGGTCGTGAAAACTTCTGTGTACATATTGATGACGCTCTTGAAAGAGCTAAGCAGCTTGTAGAAGTGGCTTAGAATGCTTAAGGACTAAAAAGTATTCATACAAGGCTGAAAATACTACAAAAGCCTTCGTACAATGGCTGAAAATACTAAAAAAAGTATTCATACAAGGCTGAAAATACTAAAAAAAGTATTCATATAAGGCTGAAAATGCCTAAAAGTTGACAGAAATACAAAAAATGTGTAAAATCAATGCATTACCTGATTGTGGGTAATGCATTTTTTATTATTATGAATGGAGATTATATGAAAAAAGGATTACTTTTTGCCACACTCATTTGTTTATTTGCCTTTTGCCTGGCTGGATGTGGAGACAAAGAAGAAGAAAAGCTTGTTGTGAATAAAGCCACTGATCCGGTTGCACAGGTTACCTCTCAAAATGAGCATGAGCATGAATGGACAGAAAGCACATGTGAGGTTCCAAAAACCTGCAAAATTTGTGGTATTACTGAAGGCGAAGCACCGGGACATTCCTGGCAGGAGGCAGCTTGCTCTACACCTAAGACCTGCTCTGTTTGTGGTCAGACTGAGGGAGATGCACTTGGCCATACTGTGAACTTTGGAATCTGTGAGAGATGTGGAGACAAAGCAAATTATACCTTATATATTCAGATAATGGACTGTTATGATTTAATATCAGGATATGTTCCAACAGCACTTTCATTTTCAGTTGAGGATACAACCAGCTATGAAAGCTATTATGCAACACTTTCGACAACTGCTGAATATTTCCTTAAAACTAAAGATCAGCTCGACATAATAATAGAAGCCTGTGGTGACTATACTGAGCTTACGGGACTGAAGTCAGCCGCACAGACAATGGAAGAGCAGATGCCTACAATAGTTGAAGGTGCAGATTATGATTCACTTCTTGCTTTCTTAAATGGAGCACAGGCTACCTCAACTAATTATTCTAATCTTGTTAATGAAATTTCAGATTTTAAGGCACTTTATGAGGATAATACGGAATCAGTGGCTGAACCTGAAAATTGATATTAACTAGTGCTTTTAGAGATTGATGGAAGATTATTTTTAATTTAGAGGTATAATATTTCAAAATAAACAGAATATCAGTATTTGTCAGAAGCTAGAAGCTAATATGTGTATTATGTGTGAACTTTATTAAAAAAGAATAATATTCTTGTCTGAACTGTTGACAAGACAAATTGCTGACTTTATAATCATTTCATGAATTAGCACTCTTAATGTGCGAGTGCTAATCTGAGTACATGCTTTTATTTAGAAGCCAGTAGCCCAATAATGGAAATGCTTGTCATTTAAGCATTAAGCTTTATCTGAAAAAGCATTACCTTTTTGTGTTGAGCCAATATAAAAGCTGTCAGATGATTATGGAGGTATTATGAATAAGTTTAAATATAAGCTTCAGAGATGGATGTATGGCAGATATGGCCAGGATGAATTGTCAAAGGCTCTTAACTGGATAGCGGTTATTCTTCTAATTGTTTCAGCCTTTGTCAATTCATGGATTTTATATCTTTTAGGCATAATTTCATGTGGATGGTCTATTTTTAGAACCTTGTCACGCAATATTAGTAAAAGACAGCTGGAGCGTATGTCTTATCTTCGAATTACTGATAAGTACAGACGCAGTGTTAGCATAACAAAGAGAAAATTTGCTGACAGAAAGACTTATGTTTATTATAAATGTCCTACCTGTAAAACCTACAACAGAGTTCCAAAAGGTCATGGCCGAATTGAAATTACCTGTCCGAAGTGTAGAACTAAATTTATTAAAGGTTAGCTGCAGATAGTAGAAAATTATTATTTGAAAAATTCTTGATACTTTTAAAAGTAAGGAAAATGTTTGGCTATGGTTGATTTCTATTTATAAAAAAAATTAACCATATACGTATTTGAAAGGATTTTAAATGCAAAGAGATCCCTATGACGTGCTCGGCGTTAGCCGCAGTGCTTCAGATGAAGAAATAAAAAAAGCCTATAAGGCTGCAAGTCGTAAATGGCATCCGGATTCTAATCTCAATAACCAGGAATATGCGGAGGAGAGATTTAAGGAAATTCAGGCGGCTTATACGGAAATTACCAATATGCGTGCAAATGGTGGAGCTGGCTCTTATGGCAGCTATGGGAATCCGTATGGTGGGTATGGCAGCTCTGGTGGAGGCTATGGAAGCAGTGGTTACGGAAGCAGCTATGGTGGTAGTGGCTATGGAAGTCAGGGTAGCTATGGAAATAACTATCGCAATCAGAATGGCTACAGCTATAATTTCAATGACTTCTTTGGCGGCTTTGGAGGCTTTTACAATGCAACGAAGCCTTGGGCTGAAATTCTTGATGATGATTCATCACAGCTTCGCTCAGCCGGTGATTTTATAAATAGCGGCTTTTATGATGATGCTATAAGAGTATTGTCTGAAATTTCTAACAGAGATGGAAGATGGTACTATTACAGTGCGCTTGCCAATTGGGGCAAGGGTAATCTCTATAATGCTAAGCTGGACATTGATTATGCCATCCAGCTCGATTATATGAATGCGCCAATTTATAAAGCAGCAAAGCAGAAGATGACCGCAAATTCAAATACTTATGGTAATCAGGGCGCAAGGGCAACTGTCAGAACTGATAATAATATTTTACGAAAGCTATGCACTGCTTATATACTTTGTAACTGTCTTTGTGGTGGTGGCTCAGCAAGATATTTTTGTTTTTAAAGTTAAAGAAGCTGCAAAGCGGATATTAATATTTTGTAATTAATAAAAACGGAGAACTATATGGATTTTAAAAATATACCGACCTTTGGAGTTGCAGGCAATTTCACAGGTCATTTAGAGCAAGCCGGTGAGGCATCAGATTTTGTAAATGTTGCAGCAGCAACAGGTGCACCTAAGGCAATCTTTCCAACTTATATGCCGGGTGCAGAAGAACCTATCCCTCAGTTTTTGGGAGTTTATCCCTTTGATGAGGAGAAAATACTTTATCCGGCAGGAGAGAGTAAGCTGCAAATTGAACCGGAATGTGCCTTGGTTTTTGATGTAACCTGGAATGAGGAAAAAATGGCTTCTTTAAAGCCTGTCTGCTTTGGAGCCTCAAATGACTGCTCAATCAGAAAAGAAGGAGCCAGGAAAATCAGCATAAAGAAAAATTGGGGACCTTGTTCCAAAGGCTTTGCAATTTCGAAGCTGATTAATTTAGCTTCGTTTGATAAAGACAGTCTGATAAATGATTATAGAATAGCAAGCTTTCTTGTTCGAGATGGCATGGCTTATGCCTACGGAGAAGACAGTGCAATCAAGGATTACAGCTATATATATGATAAGCTTACAGAATGGATGCTTGAAAAATTTAATAACCAGAAAAATGAAGGACCGGCTGAGGAGATCAATCTTTATCTAAATAAGCTTGGCAGACCGGAAAAAATCATGGTATCAATCGGTGCCACAAGATATACAGATTTTGGTGAACACAATTTCCTGAAAGAAAATGACGAAGCAGTTGTAATTCTCTATCCGCAGTCAAAATATACTGCAGCTGATATTGAAAAACTAGCAGCAGCTCATAATTTTTCAGCCTCAGATATTTCGGTACTTTGTCAGAAAGTAGTATTGTTTTAAAAAAAGCCCGACCATTTATGGTCGGGCTTTTTAGGACAATATTAAATATCTTTTCCGTTCCAGCAATATGTACAAAGATTCTCTTTTGGAATACCAACTGAATCCAGAAGATCATCAAGTCTGTTATATCTTAATGTAGTGAAATTTAATTCCTTACGAATTTCTTCAACCATCTGTTCATACTTAGGTGAATCAGGATCTGCATATTGTGCAAGAACTTCTTCAGATACGTCCTCAGTATTTTCAAGCTTTGCAATAACTCGTCTTGTAATTAAATCCATTTCAGAAGAAGAGCGTGAGAAATTAAGGAATTTGCAGCCATATACAAGTGGAGGACAGGCTGGTCTGATATGAACCTCTTCGGCACCACTCTTATAGAGAAATTCTGTAGTCTCTCTAAGCTGTGTTCCACGAACGATGGAATCGTCGATGAGAAGCAGCTTCTTACCCTTGATAAGATCATGCACAGCAATCAGCTTCATCTTGGCAATCATATTTCTCTTTTCCTGAACAGTCGGCATAAATGAACGTGGCCAGGTAGGAGTATATTTGATGAATGGTCTTGAAAATGGGATGCCGGATTCATTAGAATATCCTATTGCATGAGCCGTACCCGAATCAGGAACACCAGCAACGATATCAGGCTTTACATTATCCCTTTGTGCCAATTTGATACCACAATTATATCTCATCTGTTCAACGCTTACACCCTCATAGGAGCTTGATGGATAACCATAGTAAACCCAGAGAAAGGTACAAATTTTCATTTTTTTGCCCGGTGCAACAAGTGTTTTTACAGAATTTTCATCTACTACACAAATTTCTCCGGGACCTAATTCCTTAAAATCCGTATATCCTAAATTTTGATAGGCAAAGGATTCAAAGGAAAGACAGAAGCCTTCATTTTCTTTCTTTCCGATAACAAGTGGAGTTCTTCCATATTTATCTCTTGCGGCATAAATACCCTTAGGAGTAAGAACCATAAGAGTGAGAGAGCCTTCGATAAGCTCCAAGGCATAATTAATACCGTCAATAATATTTTCTTTTTGATTGATAATTGCAGCTACAAGCTCAGTAGGATTAATGTCTCCACCACTCATCTCAAGGAAATGTGAATTGTTATGTGAAAAGATTTTTTCAACAATTTCATTTGCATTATTGATTTTGCTGACTGTGGTGATTGCAAAGGTTCCATGATGTGAACGCACAATTAGAGGCTGAGGCTCATAATCTGAAATACAGCCAATTCCATAATTGCCTTTCATGGTTTGCATGTCACTGTCAAACTTTGTTCTGAAAGGTGAATTCTCAATATTGTGGATTGCTCTGTCGAATCCCTTTTCTCCATATACTGCGAGACCACCTCTTCTTGTTCCAAGATGTGAATGATAGTCTGTTCCGAAAAATAAATCAAACAGACAGTCTGATTTTGAAGCTACTCCGAAAAAACCGCCCATAAAAAACCTCCATAAGGTTAAATCTAAGATGCCTTTACTACGGCATACAGAATTATTGTATCAGTATTTGCTAAAATGAACAAGTAAAAATTAAAAAAATAAAATGAAGTACTCTTTTTGGTACTTGAGTTGTGATATACTAATATATAAGTGCAAATAGAAAGGAATTCTAAGATGAGCTCTAAGAAAAAAGAAAAGAAGAAATTCTTAATTATAAGATTGCCATTTCTTCTCATCAAGTGGCTCTTTATTATTATATATCGAATTTTTCGTGGGATTTTAATTTTTCTTTTCAGGATTATCAGCTTCCCTATCAGAATAATTTTAAATCACAGACAGCCTACTACCGGTGAGGAGTATGAACGCTGGTGCTGTCGTCAGCTTGATAAAAAAGGCTTTTATGATATCAAAATCACCAAACGCGCTGGTGACCATGGAATTGACATTATTGCTCGTGCAGGAAGAAAGCTTTATGCCATTCAGTGTAAATTCTATGCTCATACAGTTGGAAATTTTGCTGTCCAGGAGGCTTATACAGGCTGTGCTTATTACGAATGTGACGTACCGGTTGTGCTTACAAATTCAACCTTTTCAAAGCCGGCCATAAGAGAAGCCGAAAAGCTTGAGGTGGAGCTTTGGCCGGAAAACTCAATACCTAGAAAGCATACTTTTTTTGCAAAGCGTATTTTTACACTATTTTCATAAGGACTAAATCTATTTAAACCTAGTAATGAAGTACATGAATTTAATAATAAAGTATATAAACCTGATAATAAAGTATATAGTACTGGAAAATCTTCGGGAAATGTGCTATTATCTTGTTTTGAAAGTTGTTTTAACAATATAAATTACTTTTAAAATACAGGTTACTTAAAAAATACTGTTTTTTTAAAATATAGTTTTTAAAAAATGCAGTTTGTTTTTATAATACAAGTTGGAGGATTATAATTTTATGAAGTTATCAAAATTAGTTGGTTTAAGATTTAAAGAAAGACCGGGAGACTGCGTAATTGACAGTCATGCATTTTCGGTTCGTGGTGGATATATCAAGTATGTATCTAATGGAATTTATTCATTATATCCTCCGATGAAGAGAATTACTGCAAAAATTGAAAATATCATTCGTGAAGAAATGGATGCAATAGATTCTCAGGAGGTTCTCTTTCCGGTTGTTTTACCTGGAGCACTTTGGGAGGAATCCGGCAGATTTACAAGTGTTGGTGATGAGCTTCTCAGATTTAAGGACCGTAATGACACTTCAATGGTGCTTGGAATGACTCATGAGGAAGCCGCAGTTCAGCTCGTAAGAGAGTATGGCAATACCTACGCTAAGTATCCATTCTCAATTTATCAGATTCAGACTAAGTTCAGAGATGAGGCAAGACCAAGAGCCGGACTTATTCGTGTTCGTGAATTTACAATGAAGGATGCCTATTCCTTCCATACTTCTCAGGAGGATTTGGAAAAGTATTATGACAGAATGGCAAATTCATACTTCAGAATTTTTGAAAGAGCAGGAATCCCTGAGGTAGTTTCAGTTAAGTCAGACTCAGGTATGATTGGTGGTAGTGTTTCTCACGAGTATATGCTTTTGGCTGATGCCGGAGAAGATTCCATTGTTTTGTGTGATGAGTGTGGTTACAGCGCAAATATGGAGGCTGCCGATACTACAGTTGACAATTCTGGTTCTTCACCAATTGCTGAGCTTAAGAAGATTTTGACACCTCATTGCAAGACAATTGACGAAGTTTGTACCTTCCTTAATTCAAAGGTAGAAGAATCATGTAAGGCAGTTATGTATCAGAAGAACATGACTGATGAGTATGTAGTTGTATTCCTTAGAGGTGATTATGAGGTTAATGAGACAAAGCTCACAAATCTCCTTGGCGAAAAGGTACATCCGGCTGTAGTTACTGCTGATTGTGGTCTTGTTGCAGGCTTCTGTGGCCCTTACAATCAGAATGCAAAGTGTCAGATTATCTACGATAAGTCTCTTGAAGGCATCGAGAATCTTTGTGCAGGTGCTAATGAAGAAAATTATCACTATGTAGGTCTTAATATTAAGCGAGACATTGGTGATGTAGAATATGTAGATGTAGCTAAAATTCAGACAGGTGGCATTTGTCCATGCTGTGGCAAGAAGTCCATCAGAATCAGTCGTGGTATTGAGGTTGGTAATATCTTCCAGCTTGGAACAAAGTACTCAAAGAGCATGGGCATGACCTATACAGCTGAGGATGGCTCAACCCAGATTCCTATCATGGGCTGCTATGGCATCGGTGTAGGAAGACTCGCTGCCTCAGTTTGTGAAGTTAAGCATGATGATTATGGTCCAATTTGGCCAATAACCATAGCTCCTTGGCAGGTTCATATCTGCTGCATGAGAGCAGATGATGAAAATTGTAAGTCTGCTGCTGATGAGCTTTATAATAAGCTTCAGGATGCTGGCATTGAGGTCATTTATGATGACAGAAATGTTCGTGCAGGTGCTATGTTTGCAGATGCTGACCTGCTTGGAGTGCCAGTAAGAGTAACAATAGGACCAAAGGCAATTGCAAATGGTCAGATTGAGCTTTCAACAAGAGATAAGAGTGTTAAAGAGCTTGTAAATAAAGATGAAATCTTTGAAGAGACAAAGAAGCTTATCGATAAGCTCTTTGATGAAATTAATTCAAAGGTTAGAGCAAGAAATTAAAGGTTAAAAATAATGCTTTCACTGCATGTACATTAACCTTAAATCTATTTCAATAAGTCTAAAATGGAAACGCCGGCAAATGCTGTCGGCGTTTCTTTATAATAACAAATTTTTTATGATGAGTTTACTTAAATCGAATTTATTATGTAAATTTCTTTGAAACCAATCTAAAGCTTTTGGAATCCAATTTAAATTTTGATTGAGAATCATACCATATTAATGTATAATACAAGAATAGATAGAAAACTGATAAGTGTTTTTTTATCCGATAAAGAATGTAACTGAAAATTGGTTTGTTTCTATAAAAGCGAGGTGGAGAAATTGGCTGTTGTTAATTTGAAGAAGAAAATGTTTCCAATAGGAATCGAAAATTTTCCTGAATTAATCAAAAATGATTACTACTACGTTGACAAGACAGATTTGATTTTTGATATTACTAAAAATATGAATAAAGTAACCTTATATACCAGACCTCGACGTTTTGGAAAAACCTTGAATATGAGTATGCTTAAATCATTCTTTGAAGTCGGATGTGATAAATCTCTTTTTGATGGACTAAAGGTGTCAGAAAACAAAGAAATCTGCGAAAAACATATGGGTAAATATCCGGTGATTTTTATTTCATTAAAGAGTGTTGACGGACTTGACTTTAATGCTGCAAGAAATGAACTAGTGGGCATTATCAAAACTGAAGCATCTAGGCTGAAATTTCTTATGGACAGTATCAAACTTGATGAAGATGATAAAGAAGCGTTCAATAAAATTAAAAATTTTGAACCTATGTCTGTTACAGAAGACCAGAAAATATATTCAGATAATGTCTATTACCTGAATAATAGTCTTAAGATTCT
>CAZVBH010000033.1:0-21120 GCA_964625275.1 uncultured Lachnoclostridium sp. | reverse complement strand
AGCTCGTCGGGCTCATAACCCGAAGGTCATAGGTTCAAATCCTGTCCCCGCTACTAAGATATGAATATATCTTTTGCCCAGATAGCTCAGTTGGTAGAGCAGCGGACTGAAAATCCGCGTGTCACTGGTTCGATTCCGGTTCTGGGCATTCTTTTTTTATATACAGCCTGGACCACTAGCTCAGTTGGTAGAGCACCTGACTTTTAATCCGGTTGTCGCGGGTTCAAGTCCCGCGTGGTTCACTTTTTAGACGGTATCCTTTTGGATGCCGTTTTTTTATAATCAAAGCGGATATTCCAGGTCCGCTCCGCTACTTGCTCATAACCTTAAGGCCACTTCGTGGCTCATCAGTAGGAGTCCAGCCTCCTACTGATGCTGAAAAGTCATGTTATCCCAAAAGCTAGACTTTTGGGTAACATATCACCGCTTAAGAAGCGGTGACTTTTCAGATAAGGTTAAAAAAACGACTTTTAAAATTCTATATTTTGTAGTATGATATCCGTATTAAAAATATCCTAAAAGTTAATGTCTGAAGGGATATTTATAATAATTAGTGGTTTTAGCTACTAATTATAAATCTATTATAAAATTTAGAAGGAGCCTTAATATGAGAAGGAACAGTAAGCTTTTGGCAGCAATACTTTGTACTGCAATGACGGTTTCACTTTGTGCCTGTGGAGGTACAGAAAATTCAACAACCGGTAGCTCAGGGGAGGATGTAACAATTACACAGGCAGCCGAAGAAAATGTAGATGAACAGACATCAGAAAATGATGTAACGGATTCAACCGATAATCAGGAAGAAGAGGTTGATACTTCACATACTGCTAATGCACTTCCGGACCCTGCTGATTTTTCAGCGATTAAATCGCAGATTGCAGGAAGAATAACAGTAGATGGAACAGATTTCGTTGTAGATGATAATGTAATTTTTATTAATGGTGTTAATACTCCTTGGGATAACTGGAATGATTTAGGTGGAAGCTTTGATGAGGAATTTTGGAGTACTCATTTTGCTGAGCTTAAAGATGAAGGTATTAATGCAACACGTATATGGATTTCGTGTAATGGAGCCAATCTCGATATTCAGCCAGATGGCTATGTAAACGGCCCTAAGGAAGCTTTTTGGAATAATATGGATACACTTCTTCAGCTTGCTGAAGAAAATGGAATTTATATCATGGCTACTGTAATGTCATTTGATAATTTCAAGGACGAATCAAATAATAACTATACTTCCTGGAGAGCTATGCTGGATTCTGAGGAGTCAATGGATTCTTTTGTTGATAATTTCATTGTTCCACTTAGTCAGAGATACAATGGCTTTAATTCACTTTGGAGTATTGATCTTTGTAACGAGCCTGATTGGATTTATGAAAACGAAGAATGTGGCAAAATTGATTGGGAAAAGATTTGTGCTCTTTTCGCAAAGGAAGCTGCTGCAATTCATGAAAATAGCGATATTTTAGTAACTGTTGGCTTTGGAATTATTAAATATAATAGTGATAACTACAATGGCAACTATGGATCTGATGAATATCTTCAGTCCTTCTACAATAATGAAAATGCTTATCTTGATTTTTATGAGCCACATTATTATGAATGGCAGAAATCATGGTTCTCTTCACCATTTGAAGTTGATCCTGTAACCTTTGGAACAGATGGCTCAAAGCCTGTTGTAATTGGAGAGTTTCCTGCTACCGGCTTTGAAGGTATGTCTGGTTCTGAATGTTATATAAATGCTTTTAGCAATGGTTATAATGGTGTAATGGCATGGACCTCAAACGGCGTTGATGACTGTGGAAGCCTTGAGGACTTTGTTGAAGGCGCAAATCAGATTGCTGAAGTAATCGCTGACGTTAATGAAAATGAATAAATAAAAGTAAATATGTATTTATTAAATGGGACTCCCGCATTTTGTGGGAGTCTTTTTTTTACCTTATCTGAAAAGTGGCATTAAGTTTATGGGCAAATAGCGAATCGGACTTGGAATATTCGCTTTTATTTGAAAAAAAACCAAAAAGTAAAATTGCACAATAGAAGGAGCTTATTTTTGTGCAACATTTTTGAACGAAAAAATTCCTTTGTGCAATATGTCTAATACATTTTAAACAATACAAATTTTCGCATTGATAAAACCTGCACAAAGATTTGGCTTAAAATTTTTTAGTACTTGAATTTGAGAAACTGATGATTTATGGTGGCTACAAAGCATTATTTTATAGTTCTTGTGCTTGGAGGTACGAAATGGAAAAAATATTGGCAGTTATAGCAGAGGATCCAATTTATACACATACACTTTGTGATTATATCTGCAATTCACACATCCTGGAATATAAGGTGGTTGAATTTTATTGCATTGATGAATACGAGGTATTTCAGTCAATGAATAGAATAGAGATTGCCCTGGTGGATGAAAAATTTTATTCAGTCTTTGAAAAGAGAAATGAAAATTATGTATTTTGCCTTACAAATGACAGAACTGACAGGTCAGATGCAATTTTCATGTATCAAAGCATGGATATTATAATTAAAGATATAGTTTTCCGGATTCGTACCTCCAGTGCAATAAAGGATACCTATCAGTTTGATATATATAGTGTTATTGGAACAAAGGGAGGCTCCGGTGCAACTACTTTTGCTAAAGCTCTTGCACTTGCAATCGGAAAGCAAAAAAATGTATTACTTTTATCTCTCGATCCTTTTATTGGCACTATTGACAGAGAGAGCACTAATGAGGTCAGAGAGCTTGTAAGTGAGGTTTTATATAATTTAAAAATTCATGGCGCGGGATGGCTTATACATTCGGACAATTCTATAGGTCATGCTTCTGATTTTGATTATATAGTGGGAGCTTCAACCTTTGAAGATATTAATGACATAGGTAAAGAAGAAATGAGAAGCTTTTTTGCAGGCATAGCTGAGGATGGTCGTTATCAGGCGGTGGTTGTCGATATTGGTAATTTTCCATTATGCAGCAGTGTTGCATTGGAAAAAAGTAAAAAGATTTTTTTGGTTTGTAATGATGACGAAGAAAATAGCAGTACGATTGAAAAACAACTAAAAAGAATATTTGATGAAGGAATAACAGAGAAGGAAGCCCGGGTGAAGCTTCCATATGAAAGCGCATTTGTAGGCCGAAAGCCTGGATTAAAGGAAATTGAAGACAGTAAAATTACAGAGCTTGCTCTTAATACAATAAATGATAATAGGGAGCTGATTGATGAGCATAACTTAATGGCAGCAGAAGATAAAGGAGAGCTGATAGTAAGAGAAAATAATGGTTATCAGCAGAAAAAGAGAAAATGGATTACGAAAAAGTAGACTTAAAGGATAAAACAAAGGAGCAGTTGAAGGAAGAACGAAGATTTTTAGCACTTGATAGTATAAGAGCCGGGGTTAGTGAGAAAATTGATACTTCCAGGGATTATTCTGACGAAGATATTTTATTGATTATAGATGCCGAGATAAATTCATTTGGAAGAAAAAGCTATCTTTCAGTAAGTGACAAGCTTTATGTAAGAAAAAGAATTTTCAATTCGATGAGAAGGCTGGACGTTCTCCAGGACCTGATTGATGATGGAGATATTACAGAAATAATGGTAAATGGTCATGAAAATATTTTTATTGAAAAAGATGGCAGGCTTGAAAAAACTGATATAAAAATTGAATCAGCCGAAAAGATGAATGACATAATTCAGAAAATAACCTCCAGTGTAAACAGAAGCATTAATGAAGCTCATCCGATTGTGGATGCCAGACTTGCAGATGGCTCAAGAGTAAATGTAGTTTTGCCACCGGTTTCATTAGAGGGACCAATTTTGACCATAAGAAAATTTAATCAAAAAATTATGACTATGCAAAAGCTGGTTGAGCTGGGAACTCTAAGTAAAGAGGCTGCCGAGTTTTTGGAAAAAATTGTTTTAGCCGGTTATAACATCCTATGCTCGGGTGGTACGGGAAGTGGAAAAACCACGATGCTAAATGCACTTGCCGAAATAATACCAAAGGCTGAGAGGGTAATCACCATAGAAGATTCTGCCGAGCTAATCATAAACAATCAGCCAAATTTGGTCAGAATGGAATCGAGAAATGCAAATGTAGAAGGCAAAAATGAGATTAAAATAAGAGACCTTATTAGAACCGCACTTAGAATGAGACCGGACCGCCTGATTGTTGGTGAAGTAAGAGGTAAAGAGACTATAGATATGCTTCAGGCACTTAATACAGGCCATACGGGAATGTCAACAGGTCATGCAAATTCTCCGAGGGACATGCTATTGAGACTAGAAACTATGGTTCTTTTAGATGAAAATATTCCTCTTGAGGCGATAAGGGCACAGATAGCTTCTGCTATTGACATAATAATAGGCGTCAGTCGAATGAGAGATGGTACTAGAAAAGTTACTTCGATTTTTGAAGTTGGAAATTATGTTAATGGAGAGATTGATTTAACACCACTTTACTTATTTAAGGAGGATGAAGAAAAATCAACTAAGGATAAAGTAGTCGGCAATCTCAGAAAGAAATATGACCTTCAAAATAAAGACAAGCTAAGGATAGCGGGATTGATATAATGCATGATAAAAATTTAAAAGCTGCTTCTTATATATTCATAGAAATTCTGAAGCTTATGTTACTTTTACTATTCATGGCCTATTTGTTTTTTGATTCAGTATTGGGATTGATAATATTATCACCCTATGCAATTTATTCAATAATAATGATAACGAAGAGGCTTAAGCTAAGAAGAAAAGAAATACTGATATTAGAATTTCGAGATATGCTCAGATGCATTCAGGCTTCCATGGAGGCAGGTACAAGCATTGAAAAGTCATTAGATGAAATTGAGGATGATTTAATTATTATGCATGGCGAAGACTCGATTATAGTAGCTGAGCTAAGGATAATGAAAAGAAAGCTTGAATTAGGAGAAAATATAGAAAATATTTTGTTGTCATTTGCTGAAGAAATTAATGTAAGGGAAATAATTAACTTTGCAGGTATTTTTTCGCAGGCAAAAAGAGCAGGAGGCAATCTCCTAAAGCTGATTAGAGCTACCTGTGATGATTTATATACAAAGGAAGAATTAAAAAGGCAAATAGATGAAATTTTATCAGCAAACAGAACGGAATGTTTAATAATGAAGCTTATGCCTTTAATAATAATAATGTATTTCAGGCTCTTCTCATCGTCCTTTTTAAATGTCTTATACCAGACGTCTTTAGGCAGGTTAATAATGCTTGGCGTTGCAATTGTTTATATCATTCTTTTAGAGGTAAGTGAGAAAATAATTGAAAGGATAGGAGCCTAAGATGGTAATCGTTTCATACATTATACTTGGAGCATTAGCTTTAATAGAGGCAGCAGGTTATATTTTTAAAGCCTACGATTTTAGTAAGGAAGCACTGCCTGAGAAAATTAAACACTCAATGCATCCCGGTGTATGGCTGATAATAAAGCTTATTGATAAGGTTAAAGGCTACTATTTTATTAAAAATACAAGTGATAAAGACAGTTATTATGAAAAAATTTATATTGGTGAGGATGTAAAAAAGCAGATGTACAAGCAAAAGGCCCTGCCTGGCGTATATGCGGTGCTGCTTCTGGCGTTCTCATCTATTATAAATATTTATCTTACTTCAACAGGCTTTTTTAGTACGACTCGGGTGACGGAAATAACGAGGCCGGCAGATGGCTCAGAAAGTCTTGAATTAAGCTTACAGCATGATGATTCAGAGTATCCGGTATCTCTTGACATTTCAGAGGTATATCCATCAGAGGCTGAGATGAATTTAAAAATAAGTGAGATAGAAGAAAATTTAGAAAATTTGATAATTGGAAATAACCGAAGCCTTGATAATGTTACTACAGATCTTGAATTGGATGATTCCTATGATGAGACAGGCGTAAGTATTTCCTGGAGCAGTTCGGACTATAGTCTTATAGATAGTAGTGGAACAGTAAATAATACAGAGATAATCACACCTGCAGAAGTAATACTGACGGCAGAAATTAACTATTATGAAATGGAAGACAGTATTGACATTGTCGTAACAGTACATCCGGCAGATGAAGAAAGTGTATTGCTTGCTAAGGTTGATGAGGCGTTAAATGAAGAACTTGAGAACTCAAAATATGATAAGTATGTAGAGCTACCGGATAATATAGATGGTGAGGAAATATCCTTCAATACCATTAATGATAATTATGAGGGCTCAATTATACTCTTCGGGCTTGCCCTGGCATTGATAATGATTCCTTATTCGATAGAGAACAGGAAAATAATGCTAAGGGAAAGAAATAGACAGATGGTATCTGATTATTCAGAAATAGTCAGCAAGCTGATAATGTTTTTGGAATCCGGGCTGACCATAAGGATAGCCTTTGAACGAATAGCCGCCGCCTATGAAAAGGAAAAGAATGTATTTAAAGGCACTAAAAAAGAGAGAAAGCTAAAGAGATATGCCTATGAAGAGATGCTTGCAGCTAAAAATGAAATGGATTTGGGAAAATCTGAAATAGAATGTTACAAAAGCTTTGGGAACAGGTGTGGCAGTATTTATTACATAAGATTGGTTGCTTTGCTTGTACAAAATGTTAAGCGGGGTAATGAAGATTTGATTGTACAGCTTCAGCATGAAATGGCAGAGGTAAGACGTGTTTGGGAGACTGAAATCAGAAAAAAGGGTGAAGAAGCCAGCATGAAGCTGTTAATTCCGATGGGTGGAATGTTTTTAATTGTTATTGTGGTTATTGTTGTTCCGGCATTTATGACTCTATAAATTTAGCTTGAGCCTGGAAAAAGTCATGTAACCCCAAAGGTTAGACTTTTGGTGGTCACATATCCCCACTTAAGAAGCGGGGGACTTTTCAGATAAGGTTAAGCTTTGATTTGTAGAAGCAATTTTGAAAGTATAGGGTTGACAGTAAGCTTCTGAATTATTGAGCCTTCAAGCTTTATAGCAGTGGCTTATAAGTAAAAAGGAGGGATATAAAAGTTGGATAAAATAATTAACAAAGTTAAACTATTTTTTAAACGGTTAGAAAATGATAACAAGGGTGCCAGTATAGTTGAAGTAATACTAATACTCGTTATTCTAATCGGAATAGTATTGATTTTTAAGAATCAGATAACTTCCATTGTAAATGATGCATTTAAATCTATTACAAATGACAGCAACAGTATAATTAATTAATCTAAAAAAAGATTAATGAATTAAGATTGCTTGATGAACAACGTGAGGAAATACTTCAATGAAGAAAGACAAATCGTTAATTAATGATAAAGAAAATTTAAGTGGAAGTATAACCGTAACGATGACAATTGTACTTTTTCTAATTATTGCAGTTTTAATGGTTACACTAGAGCATGCATACGTAAATGCCGGAAGAACTTTAGCACTTGAAACCTTTGACAAAGCACTTGAGTCAACCTTAGGAGATTATTATGCACCACTATTTGCTGAATACGGTCTTATGGCAATAGCTTTAAGTGAGAATAATACCTATGAGGATACTGAGGCAGTTGCTGAGGCGGTAGAAAATATGATGAATTATGCAATCGGTTCAGAAGCAACAACAGGACTGTGGAATATGAAAATAAGTAATTGCACAATAAATTCCGGAGCAAGTTTGACAAGTGAAAGCGGTGAAGCCTTTATAAATCAGCTGAAAGGACAGACTATGTATGATGCAGCACTTTATCTGACTGAAGAGCTTTCTGATTTGAAGGGTAAGGATTTTAGCTCGGTAAGCAGCTGGCTGGGCTCATCGAAAAATGTCGTTAAGGCAGCAAATGCAACCGGAGAAACAGATTTTTCTGATGCTGATGAAGGAGATGAGGAGAGTGATGAAAATAAGCTGTTTGAAAGCTTAAAGAGTTCATTGCAGGATGGACTAAGTGGATGGTGGTTTGAGGATACTGATGATTTATCAAAAAAGAATTTGCTTTTAGACAGCTTACCAAGCAAAGACAATAACTATTTTTACTCAGAATGCCTGTTTGAAGAACTGACAATAGATGATGATGATATCAAATCAGGGGATTACCTTACAGACTTGTTAAATGATTCTTTTTATAATTTGTTTGAAGACTTGCTTGAAGCAGATGATTATGTGAGTGATAAAAGTTATTTAATTACCTATGCGGGTTTAAATATGGACAATTATTTGAGCAATAATATAGATGGTAAGCTAATGTATGAACAGGAATATCTTGTATTCGGAAGCTTAAGCGACAAGACAAACATACGTTACATGGGCTGGAGTATATTTGGTATAAGACTTTTGGCAAATCTATTATATTTTTTAAGTGATGAAGATGCTATAGCTGACTTAACAGCAATGGTCGCAGAATATGTTGAGGTTCCACTTGTGGCAGCGGTTTTACTTATTCTTGCTACAGTGGTAATTGCAATTGAAAATGCAGTTGTAGAAACCGCGGCAATTCTTCTAGGCAAAAGTGTAGATTTTGCTGTAAACAAAGCTTCTCAGGCGGTAAAGGCTTCGGAGATATTAAATTTTAATAAGTCAATGATTAGCCTTAAGGCAAAAAATTATGAAGGAGTAACAACTGCAAAATTTGGTTATCAGGTATATCTTCATGTATTTATGATGATGGTATCCAAGGAACTTCTTATGTACAGAATGATGGATATTATTCAGGTTAATATATGTAAAAATTATGATGAGGATTTTAGATTATCCAATTGTATGGTAGGTTTATCTGCGTCAGCAGACCTAAGCTTACCTGCAAGATTTGTAAATTTGGGGATTTTTTCAAAATCAATAAGAAACTCATCATATTCATATACAGTAGAGTCTACGGTATATATGCCGGGAGGCTGGTAAGGCGTACAAAGGTAACACTTTATGCCATGAGGTTGGTAAAGCGTATAAAGGTAAGGTTACTACTAAAGCATATAAGAGTCAAAAATTATGCCCAAGCTATTAATAATAGATTTTTTAGAAGTGGAAGAGTAGCTGATGTAATTTCCCAAGAATTAATAAGGTCAGACAAAGCTCCAAAAAAGGTGGGAGAAAAATCTGAATTAGTTTGTTTCAGGTACTATATCCACTTCTGAATAATCAAAGCGGATATTCAGGGTCCACTTTGCTATTTACTCATAACCTTAATGCCACTTTGTGGCTCAGACTAAATATTAACTATATGGGAGAATGACATATTACGAAAAGCTTAAAACTAATAAATTTTAAATTCATGAAAAATTGCAGGAGCAAAAACTGTAATCAATTTGGAAAAAAACAGAAATTAAAGGCGTCATTAACTGTTGAGGCGGCTTTTGTATTACCGATTTGTTTTTATGCAATACTTGTATTTCTGTATTTGTTTATTTATTTGCACACACAGTTTACAGTATATCAGGCAATGTATTATGTTAGTGACGAAATTTATCCTTACGGTACGACAGTAGCCTATGCAGATAATGCAGCTTTGTTTAATGATATATTTGATCTTACAGGTGCAGATATTTCCTCTGATGCCTCCGAATTTTTAGATGAGCTGGATGACTATTTGGTAGGAGGATACAGTAAAAGCTTTATAGAAAGTGAAATTCAGGATTATTTTGTTAGTAATGGTATTGAACTAAGCTGTGTTGAAGATGAAGAAAAGGGGTTGGATTGTAGTCAGTCAACCGTTTATGATGGCAATGGTGATATTTATATTATTGTAAAGTATACCTTCGAATTTCCTGTACCATTTTTTAACATAGGAAATAAAGAGGTTCGTCAAAAGCTTCATGTAAAGGGCTTTTACGGAGAAGACTGGAGCAGTACAAATGAATTTGATGGAGAAATAAATAAATCCACAGATGCTGAAACTGAAACAGATACAGACAAGGAATATGTCTATGTTGCAAAAAATGGAACGGTTTATCATACAACAACCGGTTGTACCTATCTTTCAAGAAACATAACAAAAGCTTCAATTGATGAAATAGGAGATTTAAGAAACAGTAGTGGAGGAAGATACTATGCATGTGAATACTGTTGTAAGGACGAAGAACTTACAACGGTTTACATAACAGAATATGGTGATCGCTATCATAGCTCTAAGTCCTGCAGCAGGCTGGAAAGAGACGTATCAAAAATAACGAAGGATGCAGCTACGCAGCGCGGACTGCGGGCCTGCAGCAAATGTGGAAATTAAAATGAGACTTTAATGTGAGCTCAGTGTAAAAATAAAAAAGGAGATGTAATGGGCAGCTTGGTAATAGAAAGTACAATCAGTATAGTAGTGCTTCTTTGTATGGTGCCGGCAGCGGTAATGGACTGTAAAACAAAGCTGATTGATAGCCGTTTGTTTTTATATAGTGCAGCGCCACTTGTACTTCTTAGGCTTGTAGAAGGAATATGCTATGGAACTGTTTCGTTAAAAAATGAGCTTTTAGGCATTGGAATTGGAATCATTTTTATTATGTTAAGTCTTATTTCAAGAGAAGCCTTAGGGCTTGGTGACGGAGTGGCAATACTGTGGTTTGGAGTAATAATGGGTGGTAAGGCATTAGTAATAGTTTTGTGCACCTGCCTTATTTTAAATTTTTTCATTGCGTTTGTAATGGTATTTAAAGGGAAGAAAAAAGTGAGGATACCGATGCTGCCTTTTTTAACCTTCGGCTATTTGTTATATTTGGCAGATATAAATTTTAACCTTATCTGAAAAAGCTTTAAGAATAATGACATTACAGCGATAAAGTAATGACTGTATAATGAAGGGAAATTTATAAGGCTAATTGGGGAAGACAGGATGAAGAGGTTAATTAAAAAGCTAAAATTAAAAAAATATATGTTAAAAGGAACCTATACTGTTGAAGCAGTAAATATAGTGCCTCTTATATTACTCTTGTTTATTTTTATTATCTGGTATGGCTTTTACCTTCATGACCTTATAATTATGGATTCCTGGACTGCTTATAATGCAGAGGAAGCAAGAATGGCAAGACAGTATTCAAAAAAGCCTTATAGCAATAAGTTAATAAATGGTGGAGTTGACGAGGATCATGAAGATGACCTGGAGGATGAGATATTAAAAGAACAGTGGAAGGTTAATGATTATCTTATGGCAGGAAGAGGCTATGAAATGTATGTAAGCAGTAAGGCTTCTTATGTTGAGGCTGACGGAGAATATAAAAGTGCAACATTTAGAGCGACCGGAGCTTATAAAATAAATTTGGGCGTAGCTCGGGCCTATTCGGAGAGAAAGGTTTATGAGCCGGATGCTGCCGCAAGAGCAACCTCTTTGATATATAGAATTTATAAGAAGATGGTAAATAAAGAATAAAATCAGTCTTTGATTACCGGTTAGGAGTGTAAAATTATGCTGGAAAATCTCGATATAAATTATTGTGGAGACATGACCACGCGTTTTATGTATTTTAAGGCCTCAGATTATTCTGATTTCAGAGAGAAAATGCTTTCAGCCAATGAAATAGGCGGACATCTAAGACTTACGGTTCAAAATAATGCAGAAGAAAAGCTGTATTTATATGATATTTCATCCAAAAAATCCTTGCGAGAGTATATACAGGAACGAAGCATAAACATCATATTTTTAAAAAGGCTTTTGGAAGATCTTGAGAGAGCTTTTTTAAATGGAAAGAGTTTTATGCTGGATGAAAATAATTATTGTATTCATCCGGATACTGTTTATTTTAATGATTTAGGACAGGCTTTTTTGTGTTATCAGCCCGGCTATGACTGTGATATTCATGAACAGTTATGCAGTCTGTTTGAGTTTATAATTGACAGAGTGGACTTAAATGACAGAAAAAGCGTATATGCTGCTTACAGAATTACTAGTGCAGTAAAGGAAGAAAACTGTACTTTTCAGACACTTTTAAGCCTTTTAAAGGAGGGTGAGTCAGAACAGCTAGAGGAAAAAGGAGGTATTTCAAACAACATAAATGAAAATGACTTCTTATATTCTAAGGCAATAATGAAATATAGAGATAGAGAGAATAAAGAAGAATTTAAGGAAGATGAAAAACTGTCTCAATATAGGCAGCTTTTGGGAAAAGCGGCAGTGGGAATATGCTTTATCTTGGTTGTGATTTATTTCATCTTGAACTAGTAGTTTGTCAGCCCTAAAGCCCTTTAGAAGTTTACCGGGTATAAGATCAAAGCAGATATTTCAGATCCGCCTCACTACTTGCTCATAACCTTAAAGCTACTTCAGATAAGGTTAAATGCTGCATATGCAAAATTAAATATCCGCATTAGGCTAGGAGAACTTTTCATAAAAGTCAAAAAAACAACATTAACAGCTCTAAAAATTAAAAAATTGACGGTTTGATACTTGCATTATCAAAAAAATTTGGTATAGTATTTAACGGTGGATATTTAAAGAAGCCTTTGATTATAATAGCAAATTAGCAGATTGGAGCGGCATGTTGTTTAAAATAGGTAGAAATGACCCTTGCTGGTGTGGCAGCGGTAAAAAGTATAAGCAGTGTCATGAAAAATTTGACAATAAGATTAAAGATTTTAAGAGATGTGGTTATGAAGTACCTACCAGGGATATGATTAAGACTCCTGAGCAGGTTGAAGGAATCAAGGCAAGTGCGAAGATAAATATGGCAGTGCTTGACTATGTAGCTGAAAACATTAAAGTAGGAATGAGCACAGAAGAAATAAACACGCTGGTTCATGAAAAGACTATAGAGCTTGGTGGAACACCGGCTCCACTTAACTATGAGGGCTATCCAAAGAGCGTATGTACTTCAATAAATGATGTAGTATGTCATGGAATACCAAGTGAAGATGAGATTCTTCGTGATGGTGATATTGTAAATGTTGACTGTACTACTGTATATAACGGATATTATGCGGACTCTTCAAGAATGTTTTGCATGGGAAATGTAAGCCCTGAGAAGAAAAAGCTGGTTGAGGATGTAAAAGAGAGCCTTGAGGTAGGACTTAAAGAGGTAAGTCCTTGGCATTGTCTTGGTGATTTAGGTCATGCTATCAATATGTTCTGTGAAGAAAGAGGCTATAAGGTCGTAAGAGACATTGGAGGACATGGATGTGGTCTTCAGTTCCATGAAGAACCTTGGGTAAGCTTTGTAAGTGAGCCTGACACAGAAATGCTGATGGTTCCGGGCATGGTATTTACAATTGAGCCTATGGTTAATATGGGAGTTGCAGAGACCTTTGTTGATGAAGAAAACGGTTGGACAGTTCGTACCGAAGACAGAAAGCCTTCTGCACAGTGGGAAATTCAGGTTCTTGTTACTGAGACAGGTTATGAAATTCTCAGTAGGTAGTTCTTATGCATGAATTATCTGTGACTAAAGGTCTGATTAAGACCATAATGGATAGATTTGACAGTACCACAATGGATAAGGTACTGGAGGTGAAGCTTGTGATGGGCGGCATGTATGATTATGAAGAAAAATGGCTTCAAAGATATATGCACGACCTGTCTGAGGGAACCCCACTTGAGGATGCGACTTTAAAAATAGAAAAAAAGCCGATAAGCTTTAAATGTAGAAGCTGCGAAAACATATTTGAGATGAAGCTGCATGGAAAAGGGGATGTAGGATGCCCTAATTGTGGAAGCTATGAGTATGATATGTATACCGGCAGGGAGTTTTATATAACCTCAATGGAGGTTTTATGGAAGTAAAAGAATTTAAAAAATTTGAAATAAAGAGCACTCATCTTGATTTAAAGAAGATTAATGACAGTGGACAGATACTTATGGGCTGGAGTGAGCTTACTACCGGAGGTTATCATATTGTAAGTGCCGGTAAAAAAGCTGTAGCAGTTCAGTTATCGGATGGGATTGAGCTTGAATGTAAAGAAGAAGACAAGGATTTTTGGTGTCATTACTTTGATATGGAAACGGACTATGCTGCAATGGAGTCAAAATTTCCAGAGGATGAATTTTTACAAAAAGCACTTGAGTTTGGTAAAGGCATAAGAATTTTAAATCAGAACCTCTGGGAGGCACTTTTTTCATTTATAGTCAGTCAGAATAATAATATTCCAAGAATAACCAAAACTTTAAAATTAATTCAGGGTGACAGAGAAGCATTTCCAACGGCGCAGGAACTCTATAAGGACAGAGCAAATTTATCTGCTTGTGGCTTAGGCTATAGAGATAAATATCTGATACGTCTTTTAGAAGACTTAAACGATGGCAGACTAAAGCTGGAATTCGATATAGATACAGATAAAGCACGAAAGGAGCTTATGTCAATTTATGGCATAGGCTTAAAGGTTGCCAATTGTGTTTTGCTTTTTGGTATGCACAGAATGGACTGTTGTCCTGTAGATACCTGGATGAAAAAAATATTTGAGAACCATTATGGTGGAAAAGCACCTGATTGGACTAAAGACATAAATGCAGGCTATTATCAGCAGGTGACCTTCTTTTATGAAAGAAGTGGCAACAGATAGCTGATAAAGATAGAAAGGCGTAATAAATGAGACTTAGAAATGTACCGGGTGCCAGAGAAGAGATGGCAGTTAATAAATATGTTGTTCAAAGTCCGGAAGATAATAAGGGCAGATGGAGAGAATTTTTTGGAAATTCCAATCCACTTCACATTGAAATAGGAACAGGAAAAGGACAGTTTATAATAAAGCTGGCCGAGCAAAATCCTGATATTAATTATATAGGAATCGAAAAATTTTCTTCAGTTCTCATAAGAGCTGTTGAAAAACAGGAAAAGCTGGAGTTGCCTAATCTTGTATTTTTGAGATTTGATGCAGAAGATATTGAAGAAATCTTCGCAGAGGGTGAGGTAGACAGAATCTATCTTAACTTTTCTGACCCATGGCCAAAGGACAGACATGCAAAGAGACGACTAACCAGCACAAGATTTTTGGCACGTTATGAAAAATTCATTAACCCTAAAGGATATGTAGCATTCAAAACGGATAATCGTGCTCTCTTTGATTTTTCACTAGAACAGGTACAGGAAGCAGGCTGGGAGCTAAGAGACGTAACCTATGATCTTCATAATAGTGAATTTAATGAAGGCAATATAATGACGGAATATGAAGAACGCTTCTCCGCAATGGGAAATCCAATTTGCAGATTGGTGGCTTTACCGGTAAAGCTTATGAATAAGTAGCGTATACCAATTTTCGACTTGATTAACTTTTTTTTGATGACATAAAAAAGGCTCACCTAAGTTGTAGGTGAGCTTTTTCTGATTTTAACCTAATCTTAAAAGTTTTCTGTCTAAATCAATCGTTGTATATCCTCTTCTGTATATTCATCAATCGCCTTAAGTCTGTCAATTTTGTCAGGCTGGAGGAATCCTCCTGCCAAAGCAATAATCAGAAAATAAAGTGGAGTTGTGGCAGACTGGGCAATGTTTACAAAGCTCTGCGTAAAGTAGGCAAAAACCGGCAGAAGGAACATGTAGGCATCACTATCATGTCTTACCTTTTTACATAGGCGCACAAGCAGACTTATTACCAGAGTAAGATAGGAAACAGCTCCTAAAATACCGGAGGTCATAAGATATTCAAGAGGTTCAGAGTGAACATTATCATAGACAACGCCGGTAACATTAACCATTTCGGTATGGTACTTACTATAATAGACACTATAAATGGTTTCAGGTCCATAGCCGAAGAGCTTCCTGAATAAAGACATATTTTTAAAATCATCTATAGAGAGATTCCAAATAAAGCCACGATAACTACCCATTTCATTTTCAAAAGGATACATTGAAAAAATATATCCTAAAATACCAATTATCGAAGCGATAAATAAAATTGAAACAATGATATAAACCGGTCCGGGAAGTAATTTATTTCCTAAATCATACTTGTTTCCAAAAATTAAAATTAAAAGCTTTATTAACAGAAAGAGTATGAGAGCAGCCACAAAGGTTACCTTAAGTAGGGACATATTATTTGAAAAATAGGTTGCCACGCCTGCAGTAGGTCGAATGTCCAGTCCCTTTGATACTCCAAAGCTTCTTGCACTAAGAAAGATATAATCGGCACCACAAGCAAAACAAAGTGCTGACACCAGAGTACCAAAGCTTTTAAGAGTAAGTCCGCCCGCACAAATAAATATGAGAGCAGCAGCACCTATTCCAAGATAAAAACTGTCAGAATTACCGGCAAGACCACCGGCAAATCCGATGGCAAGGCAAAGCCCCCAGAATATTTTTAAAGATAATTTTTTAGCATATACATAGCAGAACAGACAGGTGGCTACGGAAAGAGACAGGTAGCTGGCATAAATGTTCATGTTACCAATTGTAGAAATCATTCTTCGAAGGCTTGCCACAGTTACATTATTGTACATGCCGATAGGATCAAAGGTGAAATACTGGCAAATGGAGGTAATACTCACGATTGCACCCGTTGCAGCAAAAATATTAATAAGAAAATCACCTTTATAGAAATGCTTTCTTGCAATAAAAAAAACAAAAGCATAGATGATGATATTAATACAGCCATTGTAACGTGCATTAACACCACCGGTAAATGAAGCAAAAGGATTTACCGAGAATATTGTCGATAAAATTGAAAAAATCAAAAATGCAAAAAAAGCATATTCAGTAACCGTAAGATTTGCTATGAGCTTCTTAAAATAAATCAAATAAGTATTGTCAAGAATATAGCTTACCAAAATGAAAAAAATATATATAATGGAAAGAATTGTAAAGCACATCCATTTTTCCTGAGAAATATTAAAATACATATTCCAGAAAAAAAGTGGAAGAGCAAAAAAAGTAATTGCAATGTATATAAGCGTTACCTTGTAACGCAGCATTTCATTTTTATTCATAAATCTATTAGGTTGCACAACTCCACACTCTTTAGAGGATGGGAGGAGCAACCGACCTCCTAAAGTAGTTACTATAAACAAATCTGTATTATATTCATTATACAGTAAAATTTTGAAAATGCAAAAAGATATTAATGTATTGCAAAATATTTATGCTTTCAATATAATGAGGACATAAATATTAGAAAAGCTATACATAGGAGGCAGTATGAATACAGATATTATAAATAACGGAAAAGCTACAATAGGCATCGAGCTCGGTTCAACCAGAATAAAAGCCATTATGGCCGATGAGTTTGGAAAGGTTTTGGCCGGCGGAGCTTATGATTGGGAAAATCAGTATGAAAAAGGCGTATGGACCTACTCTCTTGATATGGTAAAAAAAGGAGTGCAAGGAGCCTATAAGGCACTAAAGGAAGATATATCCTCAAAGTATGGTATCACGCTCACAACACCTGCAGCGTTGGGAATTAGTGGTATGATGCATGGCTACCTTGTATTTGACAGTGAAGACAACCAGCTTTGCGAATTCAGAACCTGGAGAAATAATATAACCGGAAAGGCAGCGGCAGAGCTTACAAAGCTTTTTAATTTTAATATACCGCTCAGATGGAGTATTGCCCATCTCTACCATGCAATTCTTGAAAAAGAGGAACATGTATCAAAAATAGATTTCATGACAACAGTTGCAGGATATGTTCACTACATGTTAAGCGGAGAAAAAGCTTTAGGCATAGGTGAGGCATCGGGGGTTTTCCCTATTGATATTAATACAAAAAATTATGACGAAACAATGCTTAACAGCTTTGAAGAGCTTATAAAGCCTTATGGCTTTGAATGGAAAATAAGAGAAATTCTTCCAAAGGTACTCGTGGCGGGAGAAAATGCAGGCATTTTGACTGAAGCAGGTGCAAAATGGCTTGATCCTGAAGGTGATTTAAAGGCTGGTGTAAAGCTCGCTCCACCGGAGGGTGATGCAGGAAGCGGAATGGTAGCGACGAACTGCATAGCAAAAAGAACAGGAAATGTATCGGCAGGAACCTCAGCCTTTGCAATGGTTGTACTTGAAAAGGCGCTAAGCAGAGTATATACACAGCTGGACATGGTAACAACACCAACGGGAGATTTAGTTGCAATGGCACATGCCAATAACTGTACAACGGATTTAAATTCGTGGATTGCACTTTTTGAGGAAACTCTTAAAACCTTTGGCATCGAAGCTTCAAAGGGTGAAATTTTTGAAAAATTGTTTAAAAAGTCACTTGAAGGCGATGCAGACTGTGGAAATCTTGTCTCCTATTGCTTCCACTCAGGTGAACATGGAGTAGGTCTTGAGTCAGGCTGTCCGATGATGATACATCCGACAGGCTCCGGCTTTAATCTTGCAAATCTTATGCGCTCACATATCTATACCAGCTTTGCAGCCATGAAGCTTGGTATGGACATACTTACAAAAGAAGAAGGCGTAGAGGTTGACAGGTATCTGGCACAGGGAGGTATTTTCAAGACAGAAGGCGTTGCAATTAAATATCTTTCAGCAGCCATGGGAGCACCGGCAGCATTAATGGAAACAGCCGGAGAAGGCGGACCATGGGGCATGGCGCTTTTGGCAGCTTATATGCTGAAAAAAGAAGAAGAAAATATTAGCCTCGATGATTATCTCAATAAATATATCTTTGCAACCGCAAAGGTTATAGAGGTAAAAGCCGAACCAAAAGAAGTAGAAGGCTATGAGAAGTTCATGGATAATTTCAGAAAAGGTTTGACAGCTGAAAAGGCAGCGGTAGAGGCATTTGCTTAACATTATCTGAAAAGTCATGAGACCCCTAAAAGTCTAGCTTTTGGGGGTTACATGACTTTTCTGCATAATTAGGAAAATTAGAATATTTCTACTAAACATGTCATAAACAATTTTTTGAAAAAAATTAAAAAAAGTACTTGCATTTTTCGACGATATCGAATATAATCATCCTTGCGTTGTGAGTGACGCGAAATTAAATATACGCACCGCTAGCTCAGTTGGTAGAGCACCTGACTCTTAATCAGGGTGTCCAGGGTTCGAGCCCCTGGCGGTGCACTTAGAGGATCTTTTTTGAGGCATAGGCCTTGGGGGAGGTCTTTTTTTTTGTGCAAATTTAGTTTACGTCTAGCGAGGGAAGGTCTTGTGGAAGATAAGGGATTCTTTATCCTCCCAAGCGAACTATTCTGTAATGTTAGGAAAACAGCTTCAGAGGATGAGAATCTGAATGAAACCTTGGAAAGAGTATTCAGACATATCGAGGAATCTGCAAAGGGAAGTCAGTCTGAAAACAGTTTTGCAGGACTTTTTGATGACTATGATGTCAACAGTAATAAGCTGGTTGGACTGCGTTATTTCAGGTTCCTTTGCGTAGAATGTCCAGATAGGCTTTATAGGCAAAGGTACGGTTTCTGTTCGCATTTGAAGTCTGGGTAAGGATGCCTGCTTCAACTAAACGCTTTACCGCACTTGATGTGGTGTTAAAAGTGATGCCTAAAGCCTCAGCAGTCTTACGAATTTCAATGATAGGGTTTGCTTCCAAGTATTGAAATACAAGCATTGTGTTTTTGGCTGCACGACCCATTTGAGAGATCAAGGCGATATTTTTGTCGTGTAGGGTAGTTAACGCATCAATGGTAGCGGTAGCATCTTCTGCCGATTCTGTGATAGCTTGCAAGAAGAATTTTACCCACTGTTCGTAATTGCCCTTTGCTCGAACTTCTGTCATGCGGTCGTAATACTCTACACGGTTTTTCTTCAAGAAATACGAAATATAGAGCGCCGGAGTCGTGAGGACTTTTTTCTCCATCAGGAACAGCGTAATGAGCAAACGTCCGACACGGCCATTTCCGTCAAGAAACGGATGAATGGTTTCAAATTGATAATGAATCAGGGCTGTACGGATCAGGTAATCCAAGTCATCCTCAGCATTGATATATTTTTCAAGGTCAGACATTGCCGTAGACATATCGTCAGGAGAAGGTGGAATGTATCTGGCATTTTTTAGCGTACTGCCCTGACCACCGATCCAGTTTTGAGAGTATCTGAATTCACCGGGACTTTTCTCTTGCCCGCGAACGCCCTCCATTAATACCGCATGGGTTTCTTTGATTAAGCGGTTACACAGGGGGAGCGTATTCAGCCGTTTGATCGCATACTCGGTTGCCTTGATATAATTCACAACGTCTGCCACATTGCGATTGGCATTTGCATCCAACAGCGGATCAAGGACATCTTCCAGCGTGGCCTGTGTGCCCTCAATCTGTGAAGACATCAAAGCCTCCTTGCGCACATACATGGACACAAATAACTCCACGTTGGGAATGCGAGTTGCCACGCTTTCCAATACAGCAAGGGACGAATTTGCATTTATGAGTAATCCCACCATATCCTTTGTTAGTTCAATCGGAGGAGTTGGAGGCAACGGATTGGGTACGAACGACTTATATGCCATCTCGCCTGACAAATTTGATTTATAATGACCTGCGCGATTTTCCATTTGTCTTGCTTCCTTTCATGTGAACTTGAAATATTACACCTATTATACGCCTACTATTTCAAAAAGTCAACCGAACTTGAAATAATAATCGAATTGAATGGGCCTTATTTCATTTTCACCGATTTGAAGAAGATTATGCACATAAGAACAAGATGCCTCTGTCGTCGTACACAGAAGCACCAGCGTCATTGCCACAGCGAATCGCCCTGTCCAGCCCATGATGGTCTCGCTGGACTCGTAGATCGAACGTGTCTTCTGGCACCCAGAAATAAGGAAGATGTATTTGAGGTTGAGCTGATTAAACAGATAGAGATTAACATTGACTATGTCCTTATGCTTGTAAAAAAATATCACGATACACACTGCGAAGATAAAGAGGTACTGATAACAATTAGAAAAGCTGTAGATGCAAGTCCAGAGCTTCGCAGCAAGAAAGCTCTTATTGAGACTTTTATCAATGGAATTAATGACGTTGACGACATAATAAATGAGTGGTTGGATTATGTTGTAAATATGCGCGAGCAAGAGCTTGTTATTATTATAGAGCAGGAACATTTAAAATCTGATGCGACAAGAAGGTTCTTAGATAATGCATTTCGAGATGGCGAAATTAAGACCATAGGAACAGATATTGATAAATTGTTGCCGCCTGTGAGCCGTTTTGGTAGTGGAAATAGGGCAAACAAAAAGAAAATAGTTGTTGACAGACTGAAAGCTTATTTTGAAAAGCTTTATGGAATAGGCGGAAATACTGGATTTGTGGGGGGGGTAAAAAGTGATGGATTTAAAAAAATTTAGAGAAATTATAAAGCAGAGAGA
>CAZVBH010000032.1:0-21302 GCA_964625275.1 uncultured Lachnoclostridium sp. | reverse complement strand
TCTAAATCTTCCATCTCCGGAATAAGCATCATAACTGGTTTGGAAATCATCTACTGAAACAGAATCGTCTCCGATGTAAGACTGGGCAGTCTGCTGATAAATTTCGTCAGTAAAGTCAAGTCCCTCCAATTTTGCTATTTCTGTAAGCACAAGCTGCATTTTCACAGAATCCTCTGATGCTTCTTTTAGCTCAGTCTGTAACTCAGATACCGAATCATAACCATAGCTTGAAGCTACTGTGGAAAGATCATAGCCCTGAGCTGTATAATAAGACTCGAGGGAGGTATAGGTTGTATTGTAAAGTGCATCTATCTTATCTGTAAGATCTGTAAATTCAGAAGCATCAATAACTGACTGAATATAATTATTCATACATTCAGTCTTATAATCGCTCTGACCACTTAATGCATCCTGGTAGAGATAATCCCTTATATCTGCATAGCAGTCCTCCAAGGTATCATAGCCTGCTGTGACATACATTGGCTCAGCCTCTGAGAAATAATTGATTGTTACGGTGAATATGGTTTCTGCACCGGCCAAATCTTCATTAAGAGAATAAGTCTCAGGGAAGGTTACTGAAATATCAAAGGTTTCACCCGGCTTGTGACCAATAAGTGCATCTTCAAAGCCGCCAACGAAGGTGTTACTTCCTATTGTGAGATTGTAGCCGGTTGCTGTACCTCCGTCAAATGCCTCTCCATCTAAATAGCCTGTGTAATCAATATTTACAGTGTCGCCCTCTGCCACCTCATCATCTGCCTTTTCAGGTAACTCATTATAGATTGCATAACCACTTGAGGAATAATAGTCGAATATTGAATTATAATAATCCTCAACATCAGCATCCGATGGAGTTGCCACTACATAGGCATCATAGGTATAGTCTTTGTAATTACCAAGCGAAACCAGTCCATCTGACTTCTTTCCGATAATTCCCATACCGTCAAGCACAAGATAGGTTACGATTCCGATAATCGCAAGTACTGCAAAGCAGCAAAGAATAACTACAGGAGTCTTACTCTTTTTGCGTGGAATGACGTCCTCTGCTTCTTCTGAATAGTCATTGTCATGTTTAAAGTCATCATCAGAAATATCATCATCAGCTTCATCGTAGTCAAGTTCTTCGTCTGATGATTTTTTATTATTAAAGTCTGCTGTGGCTTCATCCTCTGAGGTCTCAGCAGTTTCAGATGCTGACTTTGTATTTGCAGCGCTGAATTCATCCTCGCTTACGTCAAAGTCATCATCCCAGTCATCAAAATTTTTACTCATAAAATCCTCACTAAAAAAATAATTTCACTCCCTTTTTTACAAGAATTTTCAATCCGATACCCAATTTATAATTCAAAAGCTTCAATAGGTTTAATCATTCTGCTTCCCACATCATACTTATTTGACTTTTTTAAGTTCAATTTGTAATCAAAAATGCTCAAAGCATCATTCTGCCTCTTCCTCTGACGGAGTTCTTTTTTCCGGCATCAGAACCGGACGTTCAGGGGTCTGAGTACGAACCTTACTTCTAAACAGCTTATTCTGCTTTTTATTTTCGTACATTATTCTGTCAGCCTTAAGTATAAATTCATCAATTTCAGTACCTGGTACAGGCTTGCCATTCACAAGTCCTATGCTGGCATGAACCTCATAAGGCTTTCCGGAATCCTTATTATAGTTATCGAGGTAAGTATTCATGTTGGCAAGATATTTTTTACCACTTTCCTCAGCATTTTTTGAAATTCCTGCAACGACAAACTCATCACCGCCAAAGCGGGCACATATGGAATATTCATCCATGGTTACCATCATTGCATTTGCAAAGGTTCTAAGTGCCGAGTCGCCTTCACTGTGACCATAGGTATCATTAATGCCTTTAAGGTTATCTAAATCAATGCTTCCTACATAGAGTTCATAATCCTGCTCTATACATTTTTGAATCATCTCTTTAACAGTATTATAGAAGCCTCGACGATTAAACATCTTAGTAAGCGGATCCCTGATGTAGAGTTCTGCCATTCTTTCATTTGTTTCTGCGAGCTTGTTATTGACCTGCTTTAAGGACTTTTGATTCTTAAAAATTTCAAGTGCATTGCCTATTGCATAGTCAAAGGCTACAGCTTTATTAAAAAGAACCCTGTCATCATGCATTGAAAATGCCATATATCCAAAACAGTTTCCTGCAGAATGAATAGGCATTACAACGATTGGATTTTCAACAGTAAGCAATTCATCTAAATCAGGAATAAGTTCATTTCTTTGAAAAATTGTGCCTATTCCTATTTCATTTCCTCGTTTGCTGACCAAAACCCTCATTTCACCAGGTAAAACCTCATCCTCTTTTTTGAGAGCGATTTTATTGCCAGGTGCAAACTCACGAATGGAATTATCCACTACGATGCAACCATCTACTATCATATAGCTGTGAATTACACTTGCAAGCTGTATGACATTATCTTTGCCTGACATAACAGTCTGCATATTGTACATATTCTTCTGATAAATTTCATAATCCTTATTAAATTCATAAAGTCCAAAGAGCATTTCAGGAGTTAAAACATTTTTACCTTTACCACAGCCGCATGAGCCACGCAGCTGAAGCTCGAAAGGAACAGCATACTCAGTTTCCAGCAGCTCTCCTTTAAGAGACTGATTAAGAGTTTCAAACATCTTTTCAGCAACCTCTGTAAATTCAATTCCACAGGTGGTTACATCAGGATTACTCCAGCTGCCTTGTTTTATTCCGTCAAAGCCGGTCACAAGCACATCCTCAGGAATGCGAAGACCATGCTTTTTCAAAATTCGCATTGTCTCAAGAGCCATTGCATCATTAGCACAGATAATAGCCTCCGGGACATCAATTTCCAAAAATTTCTCTACTACGGCTTTTGTAGGACCTTCCCAGAACCATCCATAGCCAATTCTTCTTTCTTCGACTTTGATTCCATTTTCACGAAGAACTGACTTGAATATTTCTTCTCTTTCCTGTGAGAATTCATTATTAGGCATACCTGACACATAATCAACCACTTTGCAGCCATGGTCCTCGATTATATGTCTTACCAGCTTCTCGAAGGATGATTTGTAATCCATTTTTATATTTATGCAGCCATCTACATACTTGTCATAGGTTACAATCGGTATATTTACTCTTTTAGCTTCATCTGCTATTATTCTTAAAATTCTCTCATCATGTACAGCTTCGGCAAAGCATATTACTGCATCGAATTTGTCAAAGCAAATATTTTCAAAAATTGAACAATCTCCATTATAGGTTGAATCCTTAGGATTTAAGGGAGCTGATGTAGAAAAAATCACCAGCTTACAGCCGTACTTTCTCGCCACGTTATGAAGAATTATCAATCGACCTACATGTGATTCTTCACTTACGCGTGAAATACAAACTGCAATTTGTTTGTTCAAAATTTCTTTCATGTTACTACCTCTTACAATATTAGTTACAGCATTTTAATTTTCTTTAGAATTATAAGGGTGATTGCACATATCAAAAGGATTATTCCGCCAATAATTGCAAATCCATATTGAGTAGTTGCCAAAGGCACCCACTCCTGTGCAACATTCATTCCGTAAAGACCGGAAACTATGTTGGGTACAGACATTACAATAGTAATTGCCGCAAGATATTTCATTACGGTATTCAGGCGGTTGTCAATAATTGTAGACATCAGTTCTCTGGTACCATTAAGTATATCACGATAAATACCCGTCATTTCGATAGCCTGTTTATTTTCGACTATCACATCCCCTAAAAGCTCCTTATCTTCAGGATACTGTCTGATTTTTCCGTACCTGGTAAGTCGCTCTATGATTGCTCCATTTGCCCTAAGTGAGGTTGCGAAATATACGAGAGTGGATTCAAGCTCATGAAGTGCTATCAGATCCGAATCTTCCGTATTCTCACTTATTCTTTCTTCAATTTCTGTTCTTTTTTTATCTATGACACGCAGATTATTCTGATACATCATACAGGTTTTATTTAAAATCTGGTATACGAATCGCATCTGTTTCTTTGTTGAGAACTCTTTGATATTGTACTTTACAAAGTATTCAAGTATCGGAGTATCCTCTGCGCATACTGTTATAATTACACTTTCAGTAATAATCATGCCAAGTGGAATTGTGGTATAATTGTCATGATCATGTCTTACTTCTATCGTTGGAATATCGACAACTATGAGAGTATAATCATTGCTTACATCTACTCGCGAGCTTTCCTCATCATCCATTGCCGCACGTATATCAACTACATCAATATTAAATTCATTAGCAAGAGAAACGCTTTCTTCATAGGTAGGTGCGACTGCCATAATCCATCCACCAGGCTCATAGCTATCTGTTTCCTGAATTTTTCCATCTTCAGTACGATAATGTTTAATCATAGTCCGTCCTCCTGTTTCATTTTATTTGTAAAAAGGTTATAAAAGCCCATAATCTTTTTAAGTTTATACCCTAGTCAAATATATGTCAACAAAAAGCATACTAATTATGTATAATTAAAAGAGAAAACCAGCAGATAAATTCAAGCTATCAGACCGGTTTACAAATCAGACAAAGTTGGCATATTAGTTGATTTTAACATATTCTTGGCAGGCCTTCGCCCGAAAGTGATTCCAGGTTTCTTCTGCCACCAATTTCTGTTATGAGAGTGAGTCTTCCATCCGTAGCCGAGGTCACCTCTCCTATAATCGCTGCATTGCTGCCATAATTACATTCTTTAACTGTCTCTAAGGCTTTTTTGGCCTCTGCCGCAGGAACTATCATAAGCATTTTCCCTTCGTTGCCCATGTAAATTGGTTCAAGTCCCATAAGCCCTGAGAAGCTTTTAACTGATTTGGAAACAGGTATTGCTTCTTCATAGATGTCCATGCTTTTTCCTGAGGCTGCTGCAAGTTCTGAAAGCACCGTTGCCAGGCCTCCTCTGGTTATGTCGCGCATTGCATGAATATTTATACCTTTTTGATGAAGTGCTTCTGAAATACCATTAAGCGGTGCCACGTCAGAAATTATTTCGTTATCTATTCCAAGTCTGGTGCTTAAAATTGCTGCATGATGGTCACCCATTGTACCTGATAAAATAATTTTATCACCGGCTTTTATCTTTTCAGTGCCACAGGCTTCATCCCAGGCAAAGCCTACTCCTGCGGTATTTATAAAAAGACCTCCCTTACCTTCAACCACCTTTGTATCACCGGCAACTATTAATACTCCGGCCTCCTTTGCCGCCTCAGCCATGCTCTTACAGATTTCGGTAAGTAAATCAACCTCAAGGCCTTCCTCAAGAATAAAGCCTGCAGTAAGATACTTAGGTACTGCTCCACGCATAGCCAAATCATTAACTGTTCCACAAACTGCAAGTCTGCCTATGTCTCCTCCGGGAAAGGATAAGGGCTTTACTACAAAGCTGTCAGTCGTTACCGTAAGTCTTGAATGGCCGGCTACAAGGGCAGCATCCTCCATTTGTGAAAGATAAGAATTGCCATAGGCTTTACTGAATACATCACGAATCAGTGAAGAAGTCATGCTTCCTCCACTTCCATGTGCCATTACTATTTTCATAACCTTCTCCTTTCCATAAGTATAGCTCGTTTAAGTTGTTTAGTCATCTTAATTATAATTTTAATTTATTAAAAAACTGTGAAAATGCAAGATAATCTTACATTTCAGCATAATAATTACTCAATGTTTATTGCGATAGGAGTCTGCACATTTACCCTCGGCAGAAACCATACATGCGCCCTGTGGGGAGATTGGTGTACAAATCTTTCCAAAAAGTGGACAATCAGAGGGCTCTGACCTGCCTATAAGCACCTGTCCACAAATACAGGCTTTATTCATTTTTATATCTTCATCCAAATAAAGACTTCCTGCATCAAACCGGCTAAATTCTTCCTTGATTTTCAATCCTGAGGCTTTAATTTTTCCTATTCCACGCCAGGTAGCATCACATTTTTCAAAATAAGTATTTAAAAGCTCCTTTGCTTTTTCATTGCCATTTTCAGTCACCACCTCAGGATAGCAGTTTATCAGTTTTCCTTGTCCTCTAAGCTTAACCAAGGAAAAAAGTGCAATTACAAGCTCAGAAGCCGTAAAGCCGGCTGGCACAAAGGGAATATTGTAGGTACTTGCAAGTTCTTTAAAACAATTACTGCCGGTCACTGCACAAACATGTCCCGGAGCCAGGAAGCCGTCAATATTGGCCTCACTTTCACAAAGATAGGAAACTACCTCAGGCATTGTCTTTAAAGCTGTCAAAAGTCTTACATTTTTAATATCCTCATCTATTAAATCCTTTAAAAGCATTGCATAAACAGGGGCAGTAGTTTCAAAGCCAACTGCTGCAAAAACGAATTGTCTTTCAGGCTCCTGCTTTGCCATACTTATTATTGAATCAGGTGAATAAACCATGCGCACATCCGCTCCGGCGCCCTTCGCCTGAGAAAGTGACTGTTCACTTCCCGGCACTCTAAGCATGTCTCCAAAGCTTACTATTGTAATGCTTTCATCAAGAGCAAGACTTAGAAGTCTGTCAATATAGGCTGACGGAGTTACGCACACAGGACAACCCGGTCCTGAAATCAGCTTTATTTTTGGTGAAAGTACCTCCCTTATTCCTGTCTTTGTAAGGGCACCTGTATGACTGCCACATATTTCCATTATTCTAAGCTCGGAACCATCATAGTTTTTTAGAAATTCAAGCATTTTTTTAATATCTGCTTTTTTCATAGCTTTATCACTCATCCGTTCATCAGCTCCATAAGCTCCTTCATTTCGAGTGCATCCTTTTCACTGAGCTTTTGAATTATATAACCCGCATGCACAAGCACATAATCTCCTTCTTTAAGCTCTACGAGTCCGCTTCTTGCATCAACATTATTGCCATCCACATCAACTGTAGCATATTTTTCCTTAACCTTTGTTACCTTTCCAGGCATTGCAACACACATAATTTACTCCTTTTTTATGGCAGCGGCTAATGCCAGCTGTCCAAGTGTAATTCCTTCATCTCCGGGTGGTACCTGTTCATTGTAGTAAACCGTACAGCCCTTTTCTTCCAGCTTCTCACATGCAAGCTTTAGAAGAAGTCTATTGGCAAAGGTGCCTCCTCCAAGAATTATTTTCTTTTCGCCTGCTTGATTTGCAGCATACTCTTCAAAAACGTAGTCTGCAATTTCCGCCATCCATTCTGCAAGTGCAAGATGAAATTCATAAGCAAGACCGGCCCTTATTTTAGACAGGCTTTCTTCTTTTTTATCAGATTTAGAAATAAGCTCTAAATACCTTGCTGCGAGCTCCTTAATAAAAATCCTGGTGTCTGCATAAAATTCATTATCCAAAAATACATTTCTAATTCTAAGTCTGTTACCATCTGAAGTTTTCCAAGCCTTAGACAACCAATTATCCAAGTAAGAATTATTACTGTTTATCTTCTGTGAATGCTCTGACAAACCAGAAGCAACCGGTAGCTGAGAAGCATCAGCTTTATAGTTACAAGTTTGATTGGCATATAAGACAGCCTTATACTCCAGCTCACAGGGGCATTGACCTTCATAGCCATTTTGCGAGCATATTCCAAGCAAAAAGCTTACTGCATCGAATAGCCTGCCCATTGAGGAGGACGGTATTGTATTTAAGTCTGCCTCTATAGCTTTTCTTACAATTTGGTACATAGAGAAGTTAAAATCAAAATTATTAACTGCAAGTATTTTTTCTGCCATATCAGCATCATCAAGAAAGGCTGCAAAGCTCATTCCTGCATTTTTTGAGGCTTCATCTCCTGCCGAAAGCTTCACCTCATCCAGATGTCCTACTCTTTTAAAGCTGCCAAGAGCTCCTATAAATACTTCTCCTCCCCAAATGCTGCCATTACGTCCGTAGCCTGTGCCGTCAAATATAAATGAGACACAAGGTTCAACAAAGAGTCCATGTTCAGCCATTACAGAAGCAGCATGAGCTTCATGATGGTAAGCTTCATAAATTTTAAGCTCTTTTTTATTTTTTTCTGCCAGCTTAGCAAGATTTTTTCTGCTTATATAGCCGGGATGTCTGTCTATAACAAAAAGCTGTGGTTTGAAGCCAAAATTATCCTGTAGCTTAGTATTAGCTAAATTATATTCTTTTTTCACACGCTCGTAGGCAAAATCTCCAAACCCCTGACTTAGAAAAGCTCTATTACCTGCCAAAAATCCGAAAGACGCCTTCATATCTGCCCCGGCTGCAAAAATCACCTCTGAGTTTGTTTCATTTAAATTATCATTAATTTTTAAAGCAGTTAATTCTATCGGTTCCGGTACATAGCCTCTGGCTCTTCTTAAAATACTTGGTTTCCCATTTAGAACTCTCACTATTGAATCATCAATGGGCGTCAAAATCTGTCTGTCATTGTACAATATATTTTGAGTTCCAAGAGTTTTAATTTCTTCATCATCAGTTATTATTGGCTCACCACTGATATTTGCACTTGTCATCACCAGTGCTTCAAAGCTTTGAAGCAAAAGCACCTGCAATCCGTTTGAGGGAAGCATTGCTCCAAGATATGGACTGCTTAGATTGACTGAGGGTGCAAGAAACCGATTTAACTTTAATCCATCAGACATTTCCAGCAAAACTATTGGTCTTGCATTGCATTTTAAAAGCTTCTCTTCTTCGTTATTTATGGTTGTAATGCTTTTAATAGCTTCTGCATCAGGAAACATTACTGCAAAGGGCTTGTTTTCCCTTTTCTTTAGTAATCTGATTTTTCTGACGGCTGCTTCATTTGTTGCATCACAAACCAGATGATAGCCTCCGACATCCTTAACCGCAAGAGCTTCGCCTTTTTTTAGTAGTGCGATTGCCAGCTCCAAAGCCTGATTTTTAAGAAAAATCTCACCATTATAATTTAACTTAAGCTGCGGTCCACAATCAGGACAGCTTATAGTTTGAGCATAGTGGCGTCTGTTGCCTGGTGAAAGGTATTCTTTTCTACAGTTGTCGCACAAATCATAGACCGACTGCGTTGTATTCTCCCTGTCATAGGGAGTTTTTTTCATTATTGTATATCGTGGTCCACAGGCTACACAGCTTATAAAGGGATAGAAATATCGTCTGTCACCTCTATCTAACAGCTCCCGTCTGCAATTTTCACATATTGTAAGGTCCGTTGGCAGAAGTGGAATTGCATTGTTTTGTCCACTGCTTTCAATATAAAAATCCTCAAATTCCACAAAAGGTATCTTTTCTACTGTGATTTTTTCTACCTGCGCTCCTTCCGGAAAATTTGAATAAAGGCGGTGAACCATCACTGGCACCGCCCCTTTATCCAAATTCAAATAAATTTTTACAATGCCACCTGTATTTTGTACATAGCCTTTAAAGCCTTCCTTTGAAAGCATTTCTGCCACAAAAGGACGGTAACCGATTCCCTGAACCAGACCACTGATTGTAAATTCATATGACTGCATAGATTTAGCCTTTCTTTCTTAAGGCCCGGCCACCTTTTAAAGCTTGCTTACCTTAAGCTCAATACACTTCTTTGGACAGTTTCTCTCACAAAGACCACAACCGATACATTTGGTTGTATTGAGTTCCCAGGTCTTTGCAGCTCTGTCACAGGCAATAGCCTGAACAGGACACTTTTTATCACAGAGTGTACAGTAAACGCAAACATCCGGATCATATACAGGATATTTCTTTTCAACCTCTTTATGGAAGATTGTCTCCTTCTTCTGATAATCAGGAGGTGTATAGCCCGGCACAATTTTAAGACATTTCTTTACGCACTTGTCAGCGCAGTAGCCACACTGGATGCAGTCAAAATTATTGATTGTCCAGTTACCGCTTCGTTTATCAACATCTATCGCCCTTGGAGGACATACCTTTGAACACAGTGTACAGAGAGTGCACTTTTCAAAATCAATTTCGATATGACCTCTTGTTCTTTCATGATACTCATAAGGCTTGTCAGGATAAGAGGTTGTAACGGGTTTAGAAAATAAATTTTTTAATGCGGTTCCCGCAAATTTCATTGGTTTTGCCAAATTATATCCTCCTATCTTTCTGTACAGCTAATGCATGGATCAATGGAAAGAATATATAATGGCACGTCCGAAACATTTGCGCCCTTTAATATATTAACCATTGGAGCTATGTTGGCAAAGGTTGGTGTTCTAAGTCTTACTCTGTCTAAGAACTTTGTTCCATTACCCTTAATATAGTAAACACCTTCGCCTCTTGGCTGTTCAACCCTAATAAATGCTTCACCGGATGGATTACCTTTTACCGGAACAGCAATATCACCTGCAGGCATTTTGTCAATACACTGTTTAATAAGGTCAATTGCGACAAAAAGCTCATCTATACGAACCTTGGTTCTTGCATAGCAGTCACCATCAGTTTCAACACACATCTTAAATTCGAGGTCTTTATAGGCATCATAGCCTGTCTCTCGCATGTCATAATGAACACCTGAGCCACGAAGGAATGGACCGAGGGCTCCCATGTCCATAGCCTGGTCCTTGGTAAGGATTCCGACTCCACGAAGTCGCTTATTTACCGTCACATCCTGAAGGAAGGTTTTTGTCATAACACGAATTTCTTTTTCCATTTCAGTAAATCTTAGCTTAAAGGATTTAAGCATATCCTCAGGAATGTCTTTAAGAAGGCCTCCTATTTTATTTACTGAAAAAATGCATCGTCCACCTGTAGATTCCTCGAACATATCAAGGACTCTTTCACGTATTCTCCATGCCTGATAAAAAAGTGCTTCAAAGCCGAAGGCATCGGCAAGAAGTCCGAGCCAGAGAAGATGAGAATGAACTCGTGACATTTCTGCCCAAAGTGTTCTTAAATACTTTGCTCTGTCAGGAATGGTTACATTCATGGTCTTCTCGACTGCTTCACAATAACCCATTCCATGCATGAAGCTGCAGATACCACAGGTTCTTTCTATTACATAGACGAGCTCATTATAATCCTTTTTATCTACAAGCGATTCAAGTCCTCTGTGAACAAATCCAATTGATGGAATCGCTTCTACTATCTTTTCATCCTCAAGAACGAGGTCGAGATGAATTGGTTCCGGCAAAACCGGATGCTGTGGTCCAAAAGGAACTACACTTTTTTTACCCATATGACTCTCCTTCCTCTACTTTTCAAAATCTGATACATAAGGCGTATCGTCTGATATTTTATAAAGCTTGTGCTTATAGCCATCAGTAATCACATTAATCTTAACGCCAAAAAGCTCAACTGCTTCATTTTCATAAGGTGTTGCATAAGGATAGATTTCTCCGATGCTTGGAACCACTTCATCCTTATAAGCTTCTACCTTTACATATTCTATATTGTATTCACCTTCGTCAAAGGAATAGATGATTTCATAATGCTCGCCTGTATAATTGGCAAAAAGCTGAAGAAGTCTTTTACCCTGCTGACGCTTTTTTGTTGCTATGTCAATCAGGTCCTTTGCTGCTATAAGTGTGAATTTTTCAACAGGTTCATAAATTCTATTCATTATTTACCTCCTTTGCAGCCTCTGCAGCTTCCTGACATTTTTTCTTTAAAACCTCTTTTGCCTTGACGATACCATCAATGATGGACTGAGGTCTTGCAGCACAGCCCGGTACATAAACATCAACAGGAATTATTGTATCAGTTCCTCCGAGAATATTGTAACATTCTTTAAATACGCCACCTGTACAGGCACATGCTCCGATTGCCACAACTACCTTTGGTGAAGGCATCTGATCATAAATCTGCTTAATTACCATCTGATTAAGCTTGTTGACGCCACCCGTAACCAGGAAGATATCTGCCTGCATTGGATCTCCGGTATTTATAACTCCAAATCTTTCTATATCATAAACCGGTGTAAGGGATGCCAGTACTTCCATGTCGCATCCATTACAGCTTGAGCCATCATAATGAATTACCCAAGGTGATTTTGAAATATCCTTCATATATCCTCCTGACTATAATAATTCCAGTATAAGTATGTTCAAACCGCCAAAAATGAGAGTTACTGTCCAAGAAGCCTTAAGCATCTGATTCCAGGTAAGTCTTGCACTGGTATTATCTACGAGTACCTCAAAAAATACTGCAAGAATAATTACCACTACTGCAAGCAGGATGCTTAAAGGATTGGAATTTATAAAGAAAAGTCCAACCATTCCAAGTAAAAATACTTCTTCATACCACTCTGCCAGCTCTACCATTCCAAGGCAAGGTCCTGACATCTCTGTAGTGATACCCTTTACTATCTCCTGATGAGCATGGTGAGAAGTACTGATATCAAATGGTGACTTTCTCAATTTAATTGTAAGTATAAACATAAAGCCGATAAAGCAACCAGGTATTTTAACAATTGCCGGTATATCTGACTTTATAATTGCAGCAACATCGAAATTGCCAGTTGCCAGATAGAAGCCAACCGCAGTCAGCAATACCATTGGCTCGTAGGACATCATCTGAATCATTTCTCTGTTGGCACCCATTGAGCTGTATGGAGAATGAGTGCAGCTTCCTGCTGCCACAAAGAACATTGCAGCTGTTGTAAGTGTAAAGAAAATCATTAACAGATCCCAGCCTGCGAAAAATAGAAGTCCTGTAAATATAATGAAGAACAGGTAGCTTCCGAGAATAAAGGTCTGACCTTTGTTTACAACCTGAGCCTTTTTATTAAACAGCTTCTTTACATCATAGAAGGACTGAAGTATTGATGGTCCTCTTCTGCCCTGCATACGGGCTGAAAGCTTACGCTCAATACCCTTTAAAAGACCTCCGATAAAAGGAGCGAATATTAAAAATGCTAATGCCGATATAATTCTTGTCATAGTCCGCTCCCTCCTATATCAATGCCAATATGATTACAGAAGCAAGTGCCACAATAACCATAATTGTACTTATTATATTTACCGGTTTAAGAAGCTTTCTTTCACCGAAGATATCTTCCATATACCAGTTCGAAAGCTCCATATGACGTTCATCGCCATAGGAATTGTAGAAGGCGCGTCCACCCTGACGGTTTACACCGGATATATAGGCAGGTACTACCCTCTTAGACTTATTTTTAGTAAATACATAAATTGCTCCCGGTATTGCAAAGAGACAGAAAATCAAAATAGTCATAAGAGTAAGATTTCCTCTTGAGAGAAATTCTGTCGGTACGCCGGAAAGGCTTTCTACAAACGGTGCAACAAAATAATCTGAAATATATGAGAAGGTAAAGCAAAGGAGCACTACAAAGGCAGCATGAATAAAAAGTGAAAAATACTGTCCTTTAGTTGTTATGTCCTTGCATGGCTTACATTCAGCATTGTAGGAAACGAGCTTACAAAGCCACTTTGTCCAGTAAAGCAGAGTTGTTGCACTACCAAAGGCAAGAACCACAACCAGTAAAATACTTCTGAGTCCTGCATCAACAAAGGCTTTTAGAGCTGCCCATTTGAAAATAAGCATTCCGAATGGTGCAAGATACATTCCTACTATTCCAAGTATCATGATGAAAGCAAGCTTTCTAAGTCTTACTACAAGTCCGTCCATATCTTCTATGTCACGACTGTGTGATGAATTTTCAATTGCTCCTATACACTGGAAGAGCATAGATTTTGTCACTGCATGGAAAATCATAAGGAAGATTGCCGCCCAAATAGTTCCGGGAGTTCCTACTCCTGCGCAAGTGACAATTAGTCCAAGGTTTGAAATAGTTGAATATGCAAGTACCTTTTTACCATCACTTACTGAAATTGCAAGCATAGAAGCCATAAGGAAGGTAAATGCTCCGATGAGTGAAATGAAATATCCTGCAACCTGTCCTTCAAGACAAGGTGATATTCTAAGTAAAAGATAACAGCCAGCCTTTACCATTGTAGCACTGTGAAGAAGTGCAGAGCTTGGTGTTGGCGCAACCATGGCACCAAGAAGCCAGGATGAGAATGGGAACTGTGCCGATTTTGCAAGTGCTGCAAAGGCAAGCAGAATAACCGGAATCATGGCTGCCTCATTCTTTCCTACAACACCTGAGAGGCTGACGGTATCAAGTTCAAGTGCAGAATAAAGAATTGCAAGTGCAAAGCCAAAGCCGCCAAGAAGATTCATCCATAAGGCTCTAAAGGAATTATTGACTGCTTCTTCTGATCTGGTATAGCCGATAAGCAGAAATGAGCAAATTGAAGTAATTTCCCAAAAGAAGAAAATCCAAATCAGACTTTCTGAGAGAACCAATCCGAACATTGCTCCAAGGAATACAAAAAGAAGTGCTATAAAATAGCTAACTCTGTTTAAAACCTCTGTATGATGTTCATGATAACCTTTCATGTAGCCGACTGCATAGACACATATCAGTCCTCCTACAATTCCGATAATCATGCACATAAGTACTGAAAGTCTGTCAACACAAATATGCTCCACTTCAGCTAATTCAGGTCCAAACAGCTCTACCCAGACTGTAATACAGGTTGGGACTATTGAAAGCAGCATTACCCAGTACTTTTTATACTTTACGGAAAGTATGATGACCAAAAGCATAAGCAGGCCCTCTCCGACAAGCATAATCATGTCACCTACGTGGGTATTGACATATAGCAAGTGGGTTGCCTCTCCCGAGGTAAAATAGTCAACCAGCATAAACGCAAGCAGGCCAAAAACACAGGCTACACTTATGTAGGTGACTATTGCTCTTATCTTGTCATTTCTAATAAGAAATAACAGCACTGCTGCCACGAAGGGAAAGCAGATAAGGTAAGGTATGATGTTCATTCTTTTCCTCCACTAATATTTTTACAGGCACATAAGAGTCTTAAAGCAGACTCAGGACTTTTAAAATGTAAACCCAAAGAGTCAGTGAAACTGACGAAAAAAGGGTGGTAACCATTACAATTGCTGAGGTCAGCACGTAATCGTTATCCATATTTTTTGCCATTATGTAGCAGGCAACCGTTGTAGGTGAGCCTGTCATCGTAAGGATTGCAATAAGCTGTGGACCATTGAAGCCCATCTTAATTGCTATTGGCATAAATATGCATGGCAGTATGAAAAGCTTGATTGCTGAAGCCAATAAAGTAGGCCTTAGCTTTGCTCTTGCTTTTTTCCAGTCAAAGCTCGCACCTACTACCAAAAGTGCAAGCGGAGTTGCCGTAGAACCCAGGCTGTTAAAAACCTTGTACGGAATTTTGGGAATCGTAATTTTTGCTCCGGCAAAAATCATTCCAAGAAAAATTGCTATAATCAGGGGATTTGTAACTATTCCCTTTAATACAGCCAGTGCCTGCTTCTTTACAGATACAGACCTGTCTCGATTCTGCGCACCGAGAGTTAGAAACAATACGGAAAAAATATTGTAAAGAGGAACACTTGCCATTATCATCATGGCTGTCATCCCTGCGTCTCCAAATATATTTTCTGCAAAGGCAACACCCAGTACCGCTGCCGAGCCTCTTACCGAAGACATGGCAAAGGCTCCTATCATGGTCCGGTCCTTCATAAAAAGAAGGCAAAGTACCCAAACTCCCATAAACATGAGTATGGTCACTATCATGCAAAACAGCACGAACCTCCAGGAAAAGGTTGCTCCTATGTCAGTTTCTGCGACATCGAGAAAAAGCATCAAGGGGAGTGTGACCTTAAACACAAACCGGTCTGATACTCTTATGAAATCCTCTGTGAACAGCTTCATTTTCATGAAAATAAATCCGGCTACAATAATAAGAAATACCGGAAGTGTTGAATTCAGGCTGAAAATAAAATTATCCACTGCTTCTCCTTTAATGTCAATTGAGGTTTTAGAAGTGAATTCATGAAGCTTGATAACCGAGCTTGGTCTGGCAAATTCCAGACAGTCTCCGATTAAATACTCCTGTACGCACTTCAAATACATTATAATACGTGAGTCTTAAATTGTCACCACAAAAATACATTTTTTGTCACCTTGTGATTTATAGGGGCAACCTTTTATGATTTGTAGGGGCAGCCTTTATCTGCCAGGATATTAGTGCGGTGCTTGCAGCTGTATTTTCAAATATTTGAGGCGTTACAGGCATCTGGTCAGCATGTCCATTCGGATGGTGCATTTCAACCTCAATGTCAATCTTCTTCTATCATTTCGGACCATGGAAGGATTTAAAAGCAGAGTAAAATTTTTATAAATTTAGTGTAAAAAAATCGCCGTAAATTATTCGTTTACGGCAATTTTTTTGGAGAGGAAGTCTTTACAGCCCCTTTGTTATCTAGTTTGTTACTTTAGAACAAGTGCATATGCTCTATTTCTAGAGGCACTTTATCTTCTATTCTATATGTTTTCTTATAAACCTTTGGCAACTCTGCCAGCTTTACTTTGTATCGATATTTTTCATTAACAAATGTAGCTATTCTAACACAGTTGTAATAACGTTAACTCAATTTAAAGCAGTTTTTATTTCTGTAATAATATTCTGACCAAATATGTCATTATAATAAGAAATATATACAAATTCCTGTTTTGTAAAAGCCTGTAATAATTCATCATAGGTTATATACTCTGTGTTAATGTCAAAGTCTTTAAACGTTACATTGCCCACCTCAAACGTCTTTACTGTTTTTTCATCTTTTTCGACATTACTTATTAGGCCACTACAACGTTTTAATTTATTTTCTTTCTTGTATTTTGCTATTTCTATAGTCGTTATTCCAAAATACAAATTTGCACTTGCTAAAGCAAATGTACTGATAACAAGTATCATATATTCAAGCAAAAAAAGTATAAGTTCAATCGCACCTTCGCCGTAATTATTATTTTTAATATTCATAACAATATATAAGCAAAAATCAAAACAAATCAGATAGGAAGCAACAGCTATAAATAACTCTTTTATTATTTTTAATTTATAATAATTTTTAAAGCTTCCCAAGTTGTCCAAAAAGTAATCATAAATTATCTTCATTTTTCTCCAATGCTATGCTAAGCTTTGATAGCTCATCAATTTTACTGTTCTTCAATTAATTCAATTTTTAATATTTTATTATCAGAAAAACAATTAACATAATAATAAATTCTAACAGCATCATTATTTGATATGGTATCCTCAAGCAAAGAATAATTTGCATAATATAATTCTATATCAAAGTCAAATGTCTCAGTTCCAACTCTGAACTTATAGTTTTTACCATCTGTTTCCATGCCATCCGAATCACCTTCAAAAACGTCTTTTATGTTTCCTTCTGCTACCTGACATAAGTTTTTGTCAACATACATAACAGCTTTAACTTCATCTATTGTTAACACCAAAATAAATGTAGCAACTGCAAAAATTATAAAAGAAAATATTCCTAAAGCTATAGTTCCCAAAAATTTGATTCCGGCACTTATTTCCATTCTTTCTTTTTTCACCTTTATAAAGCCTACCATATGCACTACTTTATCAAGCGAAAGCAGATATAAAGCTAAAGCAACAAGACCATAAGACACTATATAAACCAACCAAAAATGTGAAAAGCCCCAATAATTCGAATTCCAATAATCGTTACAATAATTGTAAATAATTTTCATACTTTTATCCTAACAGAAATGAAAAAAATTTAAAGATCTGCAATTTCTTCAGCAGACTATTTTTCAAATCTTTAAAATTATTATTTAAACAATCTTCACCATAAATCTGTATATAGTAAGTTTGATTCAATCCTAAACCTATGGTTTGAGTAGAGGCACCGGTAGATATTGATCCAATCACTTGTTTGCCAGATTTTGAATATGCCGCTGCTACTACAACATTTTTAATGGTTGCTGATAATCCTGTAAACCATCCACAATAGTCTTTAGGGAAGGAAGTCTTGCTACCCATTACTATCAAAGATGAAACAGATGCGTCTATTGATGGTTTTTGTAAAAAACTTTTATATGTTTTGCCTAATGATTTAATATAATTTATTAACTTATCTTTAACCGACAAATTCATATTCAAAATGCTTTTAACGTTTATATTTCTACTTGACGATCCAACATACATAAATAAAGCAGCCTTACAATTAGTAACATTAATTAACAATTCTACACCTACTACATCATTACCTACTTGGATTCCAAATTGTACTCCTACAGCCAGAATTTTAAATGCATTTCCATACTCATCTGTATTTGCTACAGGTTCATCTAAGCAATATGAAAATAAATTGTAACAAGCATTCCCCAAATATAAAGTCTCATCCGCATTCAAAAACCTTCTGGTTATCGAATCATAATACCTGCTGTTTAGGTAGTAGAAGCCTGTTTCGTTATCGTAGTAATAGCCTCTGTATCTGAACGGATTTATTCCGGCAAGCTCTTCATCTCCGGTGATTCCGGTGATGTTTCCCCATGCATCATAGGTGTAGGAGGATACTGCCGTATTTCCAGGTAAAGCTGTAGCCGTCCCTATAGCTTAATGGATTCAACTGTGCTAAACATCATCATAAATGACATAGTAAAAGCAACAGCACGCATTACTTTATTCTTCATAAAGTTTCTCCTTTAAAATAAATTTTCAATTAATGTAGCCGATACTTTACGCTACCTTAATTGGATGAATCTTAAAGGTAAATCTAAAAATGACAGTGTAACTTAGGGGTGCATTTATTGAATTGTTAGGTTTACTATAACCAGTTGGAGCATATCATTCTTTTAATTGGCTGTCAAGCAAAACATATCATTTATCTAATTTGTTATAAGCCGTTTATGATAATGTCTCAATATACCATATATGAAAATGTCCCAAATGTGGTATAATATGCCTCCACTTTTACAGATTGGAGGACATCATTATCAGAAAGGTAACATTATCAATGGACGAACAGAAGAAATACATTTTTTGTCACCTTGACAAATGCTTTTATTTCCGTATAATTTACTTAATACCCTTTTTTACCAGGGGCTAAATTTTACATATTCGGGGGAAATGTTATGAAAATTCAAAAGTCTGCCGAGGACTATTTAGAGTCCATTTTAGTTGTTCAACAAAGAAAGAACCATGTTCGTGCAATAGACATAGCTAACGAGCTCGATTTTGCTAAACCAAGTGTAAGCGTTGCGCTTAAAAATCTTGAGCAGGGCGGTTATATTTCAAGAGATTCTGAAGGCTTTATTACCCTTACTCCTACGGGCTCTGAAATTGCAGAAAAAATTTATGAAAGACACAGAGTTCTCTCCGGTTTCTTAATGAAATTGGGAGTTGAAGAAAGTATCGCGCTTGAAGATGCCTGTAAGATGGAGCATTGTATAAGTGCCACCAGTTTTGATAAGCTTAAGGCTTTTTTGGAAGAAAGTGAATTGAGCTGATAACTGATTATAATTTTAAAAATTGATAATCAAAAAGTCCCTATCCATCTAAAACCACGATGGATAGGGACTTTTTTAGTTTCTGTACGGAGATGTTTTTATAACAAAAATGTTTTTGAAGCATGAAATTAAGCAATTTACAATTTTACTCACAATGAATTAACATCACTTAATACTTTTCCATTGTTAAGCTTAATACATCTTGTTCCAAACTGCACAAGCTCGGTATCGTGAGTAACCATTACAATTGTTTTTCCCATCTTGTTTAATTCACACAGTAAGCCTATAATTTTCATGACATTTTCTTTATCCAGTGCGCTGGTTGGCTCATCAGCCAGTATAAGCTTACATTTTTTAACCATAAGCCTGGCAATGGCAATCCTTTGCTGCTCTCCGCCTGACAATTTATATACTTTTGAATCTATCCTGTCGCTCATTCCTACAAATTCCAAAGCTTTTTCAATGGATATGTCACTTCGGCTCTTTTTGTATATCATTTCCAGATTATCTCTTACAGTCTTATCTTCCACCAGGGCAAAATTCTGAAACAAAAAACCTACATCATCCCTATAATATCTCATTTTATCACGATATTTAGATAAATCATAATCATCAACGATTATACTGCCCTTTTCATAGTCATCCAGGCCACCAATCAGATTTAGTAATGTGGTTTTTCCACAGCCACTAGGACCTGTTATAACTACAAACTGTCCATCCTCAATCACAAGTGATAAATCCTCATATAATATTTTACCATCAAAGGATTTAGTTAAATGTTCTATTGTAATCATAAGCAGCCTCCTTTCAGAACCTTTATGCTATTCATTTTTTCCCACCTTAGAATATCTACCGATATAAACAGCAGCTCTAAAAGCAGCATAAAAAATCCTATCCCCAGACTCACTTCCAAAGTCATATTACTGTTTTTATGAAAGCATAGAATACTTAAAATCATACCAGCAGCATAAGAAAAGAATGTATTGCTTTCCAATGAATCATATCTTAAAAGTAATGGTTTCCCGGTTATTTTTTCAACACAGAGTTCCAAAGATTTAGTAGAATAATTAATCTTTAAAATAACTCTGGTAATGAGAAATTCAAACGTCCAAATCATTACTACAATAATCAGCCATACCACTAACTCTACTTTGATCTTCTGAACGGCTTTTTGATATTCATCATATATATTTATGCACTCCTGAATTCCTGAGGTGTCTTCTAATTTATAAAAATAATCTGTTCCGTAATCAGTACATTCTCCTGAGGAATAAATAATAATTGGATTTAGTTTCTTTTCAACGGATATATCATCCGTAATCAGCAAACTATCTTCTGATTGCTGATGAATATCTACATATTCTAGTGACTTATTTGTCTTATATGCGTAAAATTCGATTGTTCCCTGATCTAGTAACCCATTTACAGTTGCGCTAAACATTTCGTTGCTTTTCAATTCCGAAATATCAAGATTATCCGGATACAAAACAGATACTCCATCACTACTCAAATCAAAATCATCAGCAAAATCTTCAATTAATGATTGTGAATTTTTATTGCAAACAAAACAATCTACAAACCTGTTGTCACTAACCAGAATTGAAACATCAAGACGAAGTAACAGTCTTGGAGCACTGTCAGAAATGATTTCACCATCTTCATCAGATACATAAGAATAACCATTATATTTTGATATAATCGGTTCTTTCTGTACGATTTTATAGAGCGTATGGATTTTTGAGAGTACCAAGGTTGTCACAAGTAAACAGGCAATAATCATCACTGTTCTTATTTTTTTGTGTATATACTGCGTTTTTTGTATTTATATTGCGCTGTGGCAATACAAACTCCGCTTCAACTTATGATAGGTGTGGATTGCTGTTTGTTTAACTGCACAAAATGTCGCAATTTGTAAAGTTTCTGCATTTCAGTGCATTAACTTGACTTTTTCTAAAAGTTTGTGCTATACTGTTCTTGCATAACCAAGGAGGGATAAGCTATGATAGACACGCACAAATTAAGAAAGAGAGAA
>CAZVBH010000031.1:0-22842 GCA_964625275.1 uncultured Lachnoclostridium sp. | reverse complement strand
TACCTTACCATTTTCAATTGCATACTGCATATTCATAAGACCTTGTACATGCATCTCTTCTGCAATCTTTTTTGTATATTCCTTGATTGTTGCAAGATTCTCAGGAGAAATATGAACTGAAGGAATGATACATGCAGAGTCACCGGAGTGAACACCTGCAAGCTCGATATGCTCCATAACTGCAGGAACAAAAGCATGAGTTCCATCGCTTATTGCATCAGATTCACATTCAAGTGCATGATTTAAAAATCTGTCAATGAGAATTGGTCTGTCAGGAGTAACACCAACAGCTGCTTTCATATAATCAGCCATTGCATTGTCATCATAAACGACCTCCATTCCACGACCACCAAGTACATAGGAAGGACGAACCATTACAGGATATCCGATATCATTTGCAATATCTGTTGCTTCATCGACCGTTGTGGCCATACCGGACTCAGGCATTGGAATACCAAGCTTATCCATCATTGCCCTAAACTGGTCTCTGTCCTCTGCAAGGTCGATAACAGCAGGAGAGGTACCAAGAATCTTAACACCATTGGCCTCGAGCTGTGATGCCAGATTGAGAGGAGTCTGACCACCGAACTGAGCGATAACTCCAAGAGGCTTCTCTTTGTTGTAAATGCTGAGAACATCCTCGAGAGTAAGAGGCTCAAAATAAAGCTTGTCTGAGGTATCATAATCTGTAGAAACAGTTTCAGGATTACAGTTTACGATGATGGTTTCAAAACCAAGCTTCTTAAGAGCAAGAGAAGCATGAACACAGCAGTAATCAAACTCAATGCCCTGACCGATTCTGTTAGGACCACCACCGAGAATCATAATTTTCTTTTTATCACTTACAGGGTTTTTATCCTCTGCATTGTAGGTTGAGTAGTAATATGCACTGTCCTTTGTTCCACTTACATGAACACCTTCCCAGGCTTCCTCGATGCCAAGTGCAAGACGTCTGTTTCTTATCATGTCCTCAGGAATCGCGAGAATCTGGCTGAGGTATTTATCTGAAAATCCATTTTTCTTTGCAGATATAAGCTGCTCGTCGCTAGGCAGATAACCCTTTGACTTTGAAAGTCTTTCTTCTTCCTCAACAAGCTCCTTCATCTGATTGATAAAGTAGTGCTTAACCTTTGTGATTTCAAAAATCTCATCGGCAGTAGCACCCTTTCTCAAAGCCTCATACATAAGAAAATGACGTTCACTTGAAGGAGTAGCAAGTCTTCTGAGAAGCTCATCCTTACTTAATCTGTCAAAGTCCTTTACATGACCAAGACCATAACGACCGGTTTCCAGAGAACGGATTGCTTTCTGGAAGGCTTCCTTATAGGTCTTTCCAATACTCATTACTTCACCTACGGCTCTCATCTGAGTGCCCAGCTTGTCCTCAACTCCTTTGAATTTTTCAAAGGCCCAGCGTGCAAATTTGATAACTACATAATCGCCATCAGGAACATATTTATCAAGAGTACCATATTTACCACATTCAATATCCTTAAGTGTGAGACCTGTTGCAAGCATTGCCGAAACGAGAGCAATAGGAAAGCCTGTTGCTTTTGAAGCAAGGGCTGAAGAACGTGAGGTACGAGGATTTATTTCAATTACGATTACCCTGTCAGTTACCGGATCATGGGCAAACTGAACATTGGTTCCACCGATAACCTGAACCTTATCTACAATTTTATAGGCCTGCTCCTGAAGACGCTTCTGACATTCTTCAGAAATAGTAAGCATAGGAGCAGAACAGAAGGAGTCGCCTGTGTGAACACCGAGTGGATCAATATTTTCAATGAAGCAGACTGTTATCATATTGCCTTCACAGTCTCTTACAACCTCGAGCTCAAGTTCTTCCCAGCCAAGTACGGATTCTTCAACAAGTACCTGACCTACGAGTGAAGCCTGAAGACCTCTTGCACAGACAGTTTTTAATTCCTCTTTGTTATAAACCAGACCACCGCCGGCTCCACCCATAGTATAGGCAGGACGGAGAACAACCGGATAACCGAGCCCGTCAGCAATCTTAAGAGCTTCCTCCACCGAATAGGCAACCTCACTTCGTGCCATCTCGATGCCGAGCTCATTCATCGTATTCTTAAATTCAATTCTGTCCTCGCCGCGTTCAATGGCGTCCACCTGGACACCGATAACCTTGACACCATATTTATCAAGGATACCCTCCTTGTACAGCTCGGAGCAAAGGTTGAGTCCTGATTGTCCACCGAGGTTAGGAAGAAGTGCATCAGGTCTTTCCTTTGCAATAATCTGCTCAAGACGATGAACATTGAGTGGCTCAATGTAAGTAACGTCAGCAGTTTCAGGGTCAGTCATGATAGTTGCCGGATTTGAATTAACTAAAACGATTTCATATCCCAATTTTTTAAGGGCCTTACAGGCCTGGGTACCTGAATAATCGAATTCGCAGGCCTGACCAATGACGATAGGACCTGAGCCGATTATGAGTACCTTGTTAATATCAGTTCTCTTAGGCATATTAACTAATCTCCTTTAAAAGTCTACAGCGTGTATAAATATCACATATAATATTTTACATACACTAGTTCATTTTACCAAATAAATTTTACTTAGTATACAATAAATTTTAAAAAAAAAGCAAAAAATTATGCACGTTTTATTAATCAAAGATTAATAAAAAATTAAATTGTTCAAATTCACATTATGTGATAATATGTTAATTGTGAAAAAAGGATGAACTTTGATGGGAAAATTCATCTAATAGATACAATTGACCGGGGAATCAAGTGAAAGGAGTCAGATGACAAAGGATAAACCAAAGAACGACAGGAAAAAAACAATTATTTTAGGAATATTATTTTCATTAAGTTCGTTTTCATCATTTGTTATAGATGTTACTTTATTTACAGCGGTTAATATACTACTATCCGGTACGGACATTGCTTCTGCAATTCGTGTATTTATTGCAACAGCAGTAGGACGAGTGATAAGTTCAATTTATAACTTCCTTATGAATCAAAGGTTAGTTTTTAAATCTAAGGGAAATGTGGTCAGCTCTGCAGTTAAGTATTTTATACTCGCTGCTTCTCAGGGTATAGTTTCCAGTGGACTTGTTTACGTCTTTTCTTATAAGGTATTTAATCTGGACGGAAGTATACTTGAGTCAGCAGTTAAGGTAGTGGTTGATACTATGCTGTTTGTAGTAAGCTTTTATGTTCAAAGAAAATGGGTTTTTAAGCATCAGTAGGAGTACTGATTAGCCACGAAGTGGCAGTAAGGTTATGAGCAAGAAGCAAAGCAGATTTGGAATTATCTGCTTTGATAAAGTGGAATCAGTATGCAAAAAACTAAGGAGGAAAAATGGGAAAAAGTAATAAAACCTCAGATGAGCTTTTATATGATGACGGACTTTATGAAAAAAAGGGGCTCGGAAAGAAAATAGCAACAGTGGTCGGCAAGATATTACTGGTTATTTTAGTGACAGTGGTAATACTTCTTGGAACGGTTTATATGATGCTGCAAAAATTCTGTAATGGCCCTTCTGAGTCTGCAAAGGATTTGTTCGTTTCGACAATTCTTGAAACAGGGCAGATGAAGTTTTTAGCTTCCTGGGTATGCACCGATGAAGAAATTGAAGAAATAACTAATCGAAATAAGATGGCGGATATGGATACAAATATAGATACCTCTCTTATCAATATATTCACAGAAGCTACAGACAATACCGAGGGTGATGTCTCATCTGATGCAGATACAAGCTTGGAGGAAGAGGAGGTCTTTGACGAAAATGGAATAAGACTTGTTGAAATTTCAGGACGTTCCTTTAACGCAAAAATGCTTATAATCAAGGACCCTTCACAGGTATGTGTCGGAACCAGTTATCCATGGACCGAGTATGGTGAAACTCTCGACACAATAGTTTCCTCGGCCGGAGCTATTGCCGGTGTTAATGGAGGTCTTTACGAATCTACCGGCAACAAAGGAGGTCAGCCACTTGGAGTCGTAGTTCAAAATGGTGAAATCCTTTGGAACGAACCGGCATCCTTGACAGGATTGTACATGATTGGAATGAGCAATGACAATTATCTGATTATAAAAGATCTTAGTGGAATGTATGCCTCAGACTTTGAAACCTATGTTACAGAAAATGGTATAAGAGACGCAGTTACCTTCCAGGAGGAAAGCTCTGATGCCAATAATCATTTTGTCCCATTAATAATTAATGGTGAAGCCAGAGAGCTTGAAGGACAGGGTAGTGGAGCAAATCCAAGAACTGCAATAGGACAGAGGGCTGATGGTGCGATTCTTCTGCTAGTAACCGACGGACGTGGTGCTTCAGGCCATCTTGGTGCAACAGCTTCTGATTTGATTGGAATAATGCAGGAATATGGAGCAGTCAATGCTGCTAATCTTGACGGAGGAAGCTCATCAACCATGGTTTATAATGGAGCCTACGAGATGACAAGTGTAACCTTCTATTATCAGAATTCATCCTGGAAGCTTCCAACAGCTTTCGTAGTTATGCCAAAGCAATAGGAGGAAGTACAAATGTCAGAAAAATATAATTTAGATTATCTAGAAAAAGAAATAGAAAAGCTAGAGCAGGCAGGTAAACTTCCCAAAAGCTCCTTAAATGTAGAAAGAGTACAGACTGAATCTGTAAAAAGAAGAACTGCAAGTACTTCAAGGCAGAAGGAAAATTTATCTGAAAGGAAAGCCGCCACTAGTGCTAAAAGGTCCTCTGAAGCTTCTTCTGAAAGGAAAGCTGCCACTAGTGCTAAAAGGTCCTCTGAAGCTTCTTTTGAAAGGAAAGCTTCAACTGGTGCAGTAAGAAACTTAGAGGTGCCATCTGGTAGGAAAGCTACTACCGGCATAAGAAGGAACGATGAAATTCCTTCTGAAAAAAAACAGTCTGTGGCCGGCTTGAAAAGTGGAGCACCGATTAAAGTACAGAGAAAAAAGAAGCTTCCAATTTATTGGATATGTCTTGGGATTTATGCTTTGATTTTAATTATTTTAGGTGGCTGCTTTTTGAGATATGTCAATAATTGTCTGGTAAAGTATGAAAATTCTCAGTCAGATAATGCCATGGCATCAATACTTGAAGAATTTAAAGGAAAAATTAATGATAATTCGATAACGGCAGAAATCGAAATACCCGGTGGTGGAGAGTTTGAAGCTGCTGATATCTTTTCAGATATGTATTTGACTCAGTTAAAGGGCGTAAAGGAGTTCACTTATGAAAAGGATTCAGGAAGCTATCTGACAGAGTCGCCAATTTATGACATTTATGGAGATGGAGAGTTGGTTGCAAAGCTGACACTTACACCTACAAATGAGCAGGTAATTTTGAAAATCCTTACAATCATGGATTGGGAGATAGACAAAATCTCACCTGTGCTTACGGCAGGAACTCATAATTATACAATCACAATTCCATCAGACTGTACGGCAACAGTAAATGGAATTGCACTGACTAATGATTATCTTACAAGCGAGGTGGCACCTGAAGGCTTTGAAAATGTAAGTGATTATGTGGAAATACCATCTGAGCTTACCTACACAATTACAGGACTTGTAAATGCACCTGAGGTTATTGTCCTTAACTCAAAAGGAGAGTCGGTTGACTATGAAATGGATGCAGATGGAAATGTAAGCTATGAAACCACATATTCAGTAGGTGAAATCTCAGATGAACGAAAAGAGCTTGCCTATGAAATTGCAAAAACCTGGGAGGATTTCCTAACTAATGATTTATCCGGAGATTATCATGGCTTGCCTACAATTCAGCAGTATCTTATAAAAGATTCTTATTACTGGGATCAGGCTACAGCCTATGCAAAGGGTGCAGACATTGGACTTATGGCAGATCATACACTAGACAGTCCGGCATATTCAGATTTAGTAGTTGACAATTACATTGAGTATACTGAAAACTGTTTCTCATGTCATATATCCTTTAATAAGAATATGCTTCTCACCAGAGCAGGCAATAAAAAGAGTACGGATACAATCGACTCAGTATTTTATTTTGTATATTATGATGATACCGATGATGGTGAGGATAACCCTCACTGGGGAATGGTAGATATGATAACCGAAGAGTAGGAAAGGATTTAACTATGAAAAAAATTGCTTTTACCTTTGATGATGGACCGAATACAACCGTTACACCAAAGGTTTTAGACCTCTTTGAAAAGTATGAAGGCAAGGCTTCATTTTTCCTGATAGGACAAAATATTAAGGGAGAAGCTGTTGAAGTAATGAAACGAGCTGCAGCCTTAGGCTGTGACCTTGAAAATCATTCCTTTACTCATCCTGCCATGCCCGATATGAGCGAAGATGAAATTAAGGAAGAAATTTCCAAGACCACCAGGCTCATAGAAACCAATACCGATAAGAAGGTCCATTTTTTCAGACCACCATACATAGCCTACAATGAAAAAATGGCAAAGCTTATTGACTATGTATTTATTTGCGGTATCGGTTGTGACGACTGGGATGAAAATATATGTGTGGAAAAGCGCTATGATACAATTAAAAATGCTGCAAAGGACGGCTTGATTGTTTTACTTCATGATTCAGATTACAATTTTAAAACCGTAGAAATGCTTGAACGTCTTTTACCTGAACTAAAAGCTGACGGCTATGAATTTGTAACAATTTCCGAGCTTTTTGATGCATATTGCCCTAATCCTGAGATTCATACAGGAAAGATTTACAGCGAAATTAATAATTAGTCTTGACATATTTAAACTTAGGGTATAAACTTGATTTAGTTTTAAGTCTTTGACGATAAAAGTTAATAATGATTTAAACCGTTGAAGTGGAGATAACGGTATGTGTGCACTCACAGAGAGTTCGGGTAGCTGAGAGCCGAATAGAACGCAATGTATCAAATGGACCATGGAGGGTACGGTGAAAGCCTTTAGAGGTTAAACCTTAGGCAAGTATTCCGTAACGCGACACCCGCGTCAGAGGTGAGAGATATGTATGTATCTTGCAAAGAGTCCGATTTATTCGGAAATCAAGGTGGCACCGCGGAGAATATTTTGAATTTTCGCCCTTGAGATAAGTTAATTATCTCAAGGGCTTTTTTGTATTTAGGAGGAAGTATGAAACCGGATTTTAGTGAAGCAAAGGCATTGGCAAGGGACTATGCCTGCATACCTGTATCAAGAGAAATCTATTCAGATAAGTATACTCCGATTCAGGTACTTGAAAAATTAAAAAATGTAAGCAGACATGTATATATGCTTGAAAGTGTAGAGAATCAGGAAAAGTTTGGACGTTATACCTTCCTTGGCTATGAGCCATCAATGGAAGTAACCTGTACCAATGGAATAATGACTGTAAGGGATGCTGAAAATAATCTTATAACAGAAGAAAAAGTCAGCCATCCGGGAGAATTTATAAGACGCTTCGTCGAGGAGCATAAAGCACCTAAGCTTGATTACCTTCCAACCTTTGCAGGTGGTCTAGTAGGCTATTTTTCCTATGACTATATCAAGTATTCTGAACCTGCCTTAAATTTGGATGCAGCAGATGAGGAAGGCTTCAAGGATGTCGATTTAATGTATTTTGATAAGGTAATTGCTTTCGATAATATTAAGCAGAAGATTGTTCTTATAGTATTAGCCGACGCATCGACCATTGAGACTTCTTATACAAAGGCTGAGGAAGAGCTTGATAAGCTTGAAAATCTTATAGCTAACGGTAAGCCCGCATTTATAAAAAAAGGCAGACTTACCAGTGATTTTAGAAAGCTCTTTGAAAAAGAAGATTTCTGTGCAATGGTCAACAAAGCAAAGCATTATATCTATGAAGGAGATATTTTCCAGGTTGTACTTTCAAACCGACTTGAAGCAGACATGGAAGGAAGCCTGTTCGATACCTATCGTGTACTTCGTACAATCAACCCTTCACCATACATGTTTTACTTCTCAAGTGATGATTTAGAGGTCGCAGGAGCCTCTCCGGAGACCTTGGTAAAGCTTGAAAATGGAGTACTTCATACCTTCCCGCTTGCAGGAACAAAGCCAAGAGGAAAGACCGATGAGCAGGACAGGGAGCTTGAAAGAATACTTCTCTCAGACGAAAAAGAGAGAGCAGAACACAACATGCTTGTAGACCTTGGACGAAATGATATAGGTAAAATCAGTAAATTTGGAAGCGTAGAGGTTGAAAAGTATATGTCAATTGAGCGCTACTCCCACGTAATGCACATAGGCTCAACAGTAAAAGGTGAAATCAGAGATGATAAAACAGCTCTCGACGCAGTAGATGCGGTTTTGCCGGCAGGCACTCTTTCAGGAGCACCGAAAATCAGAGCCTGCGAAATTATTAATGAGCTTGAAAATAATAAGCGTGGAATCTATGGCGGTGCAATCGGTTATGTAGACCTCACAGGCAATCTTGACACCTGTATAGCCATCAGAATTGCCTTTAAGAAAAATGGCAAGGTATTCGTAAGAAGTGGAGCAGGTATAGTAGCTGACAGTGTACCGGAATCTGAGTTCCAGGAATGTATAAATAAAGCTAAGGCCGTAATGAAGGCAATAGAAATTTCTCAGGAGGTGTAGAAGGATGATACTTTTAATTGATAATTATGACAGCTTTTCATATAACCTTTATCAGTACATCGGAACAATAAATCCTGATATAATGGTAATAAGAAATGACGAGATGACCATAGAAGAAATAGAAAAGCTTGTACCTGACCACATTATAGTTTCACCGGGACCGGGAAAGCCTTCAGATGCAGGTATATGCATCGAAGCTATCAGGCATTTTGCAGGCAAGGTTCCAATCTTTGGTGTATGCCTTGGACATCAGGCAATTGCAGAAGCCTTTGGAGCTACTGTAACCTATGCAAAGAAGCTTATGCATGGTAAGCAGTCAGAGGTAAAAATAGATACCTCCTGTCCAATTTTTAAAACCTTGGGCAATACAATAAAAGCGGCAAGATATCATTCCTTAGCAGTTTTAGAGGAGACAGTGCCGGATTGTCTTACTGTAACAGCTACGGCAGACGATGGAACGATAATGGGAATTAAGCACAAGGACTATGAGGTCTATGGAGTACAGTTCCATCCGGAATCAATTCTCACACCTGATGGAATTGAAATCTTAAAGAATTTTTTCGCACTGAAAAAAGCTTAAATATAAATTGAATGATACCGGTTAGTTTAGAATATAAGCCGGAAAAATAAATTAAATGGCGAAAGCCGGAAGGGGTTTAAAATGATTAAGGAAGCAATTGAAAAAATCGTATTGAAGGAAGACCTTACTTATGATGAGGCTTATGCGGTAATGAATGAGATTATGGATGGACAGACATCACCAACTCAGAATGCAGCATTTCTCGCAGCACTTTCAACTAAGAGTGACAAATCCGAAACAATCGATGAAATTAGCGGCTGTGCAGCAGCAATGAGAGAGCATGCATTAAAGGTTGATGCAGGTGATATGGACACTTTCGAAATCGTAGGAACAGGTGGAGATAAGGCAGGCAGCTTTAACATTTCAACTACCTCAGCCTTTGTAGCAGCAGCAGGAGGCATGAAGGTTTCAAAGCATGGTAATCGTGCTGCATCTTCAAAGTCAGGTACCGCAGACTGTCTTGAGGCACTTGGCGCAAATATCGCTCTTGAGCCTGAAAAATGCGTAGAGCTTCTTAAAACCACAGGCTTCTGCTTCTTCTTTGCTCAGAAATATCATACTTCAATGAAGTATGTCGGAGCTATTCGTAAGGAGCTTGGAATCAGAACAGTATTCAATATTCTCGGACCTATAACAAATCCGGTTTATCCTAAGCGTCAGCTTCTTGGCGTTTATGATGAATCACTCGTAGAGCCACTTGCAAGAGTTCTTTATTCACTTGGTGTAAAAAAAGGAATGGTTGTTTTTGGACGCGAAAAGCTGGATGAAATCTCAGCAGTTGGTGAAACAGCCGTATGTGAATTTGCTAATGGTGACTATAAAACTTATACAATCACACCGGAGCAGTTTGGTCTTACACGTTGTGAAAAGGCAGATCTTGTTGGCGGAACACCTGCTGAAAATGCACAGATTACAAGAGATATCCTCAGTGGTAAGGACAAAGGACCAAAGAGAACAACAGTACTTCTCAATGCAGGCGCAGCACTCTACATAGGAGACAAGGCAGCTACTCTTGCAGACGGAATTAAGCTTGCGGCTGAGCTCATTGACAGTGGAAAAGCCTATGAGGCAATGGAAGCTTTCATTAAAGCAAGCAATTAAAGTAAGAAAAATTATGTTTCAAAACTTGGCATGATTTACCTTAGCCTCAACCGGCTCAAGGTAAATCTGTCAATATGTTTCAGAGGTAATAAAAATGATTTTAGATGAAATTGCAGCAAAGACCAGAGAAAGATATAAGAAAATCAGAAGTGAAAGACCTTTAAATGAAGTAAAGGAAAAAGCTTTGGCAATGCCAAGAAAGATAACACTTGGTTCAGCCACAGCCCATCCTATTATAAAGGATTTCCCATTTATAGAAGCTCTTAGAGGTAATGAAATTTCATTTATATGTGAAGTAAAAAAAGCAAGTCCGTCAAAGGGACTTATTGCCCCTGATTTTCCGTATTTGGAAATCGCAAAGGATTATGAAAAAGCAGGAGCTTCAGCAATAAGCTGTCTTACAGAGCCTTATTATTTTATGGGCGCTGATAATTATCTGAGTGAAATAGCAAAAAATGTTCATATACCTGTTTTGCGTAAGGACTTCACTGTAGATGAATATCAGATATATGAAGCAAAGCTGTTAGGAGCAAGTGCAGTACTTCTAATTTGCGCACTCTTAGACGAGGATACAATAAGAAGATATAATTGGATAGCACATTCACTCGGATTAAATGCTCTCGTAGAAGCCCATGATGAGCAGGAGGTTGAAAAGGCTCTTCGTGCAGGTGCTGAGATTATTGGTGTGAATAACCGAAATCTAAAGGATTTTACCGTTGATATCAACAATAGTGCACGTTATCGTCAGCTGGTGCCTGACAATATTGTCTTCGTATCTGAAAGTGGAATTAAGACAAATGAAGATATAGCAAAGCTTCGTGCAAATGGAACAAATGCTGTGCTTATCGGAGAAACTCTTATGAGAGCAGCTGATAAAAAAGCTGAGCTGGACAGACTTAGAGCTTAAGGGGCATAATATGAAAATTAAACTTTGCGGAATGATGAAGCCACAGGACATAATTTGGGCAAACGAGCTTATGCCTGACTTTGTGGGCTTCGTGTTTGCAGCCTCAAGAAGACAGCTTAGTCGTGAAGAGGCAGCAGAATTTAGACAAAAGCTTAACAAATCAATTCCGACCGTAGGTGTTTATGTAAATGAAGCTGCTGATGCTGTAGTGTCAGATTTTAAAAACGGAATTATAAATATAGCACAGCTTCATGGCAATGAGAACCTTGATTATATCGAAAAATTAAAGCATGCAGTCCCGGAGCTAAAAATAATTAAAGCTATCAGGGTTAATACCTCTGAGGATGTAGAAAACAGTCTTAATTTACCCGTTGACTGGCTTCTCTTTGACACCTACAAAAAAGGAGTGGCCGGTGGCACCGGCGAAAGCTTTAACTGGGATATGGTAAAAAATGTTAAAAGACCATTTTTCCTGGCCGGAGGACTGACAGCTGACAATTTATCACAGGCAATGAAAATCAGGCCTTTTGCCTTTGATTTGAGCTCAGGAATTGAAACCGATGGCTTAAAGGATTTTGAAAAAATGAAAAGAGTAGTTGAGCTGGTACGCAGTGCCAAAAACTAAAATAGGAGGATTGGTAATAGTGGAAGATAAAACCAGATTTGGTATTCATGGTGGTCAGTATATACCTGAAACACTTATGAATGCAGTAATTGAGCTTGAAGAAGCTTACAATAAATATAAGGATGATCCTGAATTTAACGCAGAGCTTACAAAGCTTTACAATGATTATGCAGGACGCCCTTCAAGACTTTATTATGCAGAGCGTATGACAAAGGATTTAGGTGGATGCAAAATATATCTTAAAAGAGAAGACTTAAATCACACAGGCGCTCACAAAATAAATAACGTACTTGGACAGATGCTTCTTGCAAAGAGAATGGGAAAGACAAGAGTAATTGCAGAAACCGGTGCAGGTCAGCATGGCGTGGCAACTGCAACAGTAGCAGCAATGATGGGCATGGAATGTGAAATTTTCATGGGAAAAGAGGATACAATTCGTCAGGCTCTTAATGTTTACAGAATGAGACTTTTAGGCGCAAAGGTTCATCCTGTTGAAAATGGAACAGGAACACTCAAGGATGCAGTTTCGGAGACCTTTAGAGAGTGGACCTCAAGAATTGATGACACTCATTATGTACTCGGCTCAGTAATGGGACCTTATCCATTTCCAACAATTGTACGTGATTTTCAAGCAGTAATTAGCAGGGAAATTAAAGAACAGATGCTTCAGGCAGAGGGTAGATTACCGGATGCAGTTCTTGCCTGTGTCGGTGGCGGATCTAATGCAATTGGTGCCTTCTATCATTTTATAGATGATAAAGAGGTAAGACTTATTGGATGCGAGGCAGCAGGACGTGGAATTGACACCTATGAAACAGCTGCAACCATTAATACAGGAAAGCTTGGAATTTTCCATGGCATGAAATCTTATTTCTGCCAGGATGAATATGGACAAATTGCACCTGTTTATTCAATTTCTGCAGGACTTGACTATCCTGGAATAGGACCGGAGCATGCATACCTTCATGATATCGGAAGAGCAGAATATGTGGCGGTTACAGATGATGAGGCTGTAGATGCATTTGAATATCTTTCAAGAACAGAAGGAATTATTCCGGCAATTGAAAGCGCTCATGCGGTTGCATATGCTAAAAAGCTTGCCCCTACAATGGGTAAGGATCAGATAATGGTTATAAATATTTCAGGTCGTGGAGACAAGGACTGTGCAGCAATTGCACGTTACAGAGGGGAGGACCTTTATGAGTAATATAGCAAAGGCATTTGAAAACGGAAAGGCTTTCATTCCATTCATCACATGTGGAGATCCTACGATAGAAAGTACTGAGAAAAATGTAATTGCAATGGAAGCAGCCGGAGCTGATTTGATTGAGCTTGGTATCCCATTTTCAGATCCAACTGCAGAGGGACCTGTCATTCAGGATGCAAACATAAGGGCACTTAAAAACAAAGTTACCACAGATGATGTATTTGATATGGTGGTAAGACTTCGCAAAACAGTAAAGATACCTATGGTATTTATGACTTATGCAAATGTAGTATTCTCTTATGGCGCAGAAAGATTTATGTCAAAATGTTCAGAAATAGGAATTGATGGAATTATTCTTCCTGACATTCCTTATGAAGAGAAAAAAGAATTTGAGGATGTCTGCAAAAAATATGGAGTAGATTTAATTTCCATGATTGCTCCAACATCTCACGAAAGAATTAAAATGATAGCCTCAGATGCTGCCGGATTTATTTATTGTGTATCTTCCTTAGGAGTTACAGGAGTAAGAACAAATATCACAACAGATATTGGTGCCATGATTAAACTTGTTAAGGAAGCGAATAAGGATATTCCTGCTGCTGTCGGTTTTGGAATTAACACACCTGAGCAGGCAAAGAAAATGGCTCAGTATGCCGATGGTGTAATCGTAGGCTCAGCTATTGTGAAAATATGTGCAAAATACGGAGAAAATGCAGCTCCTTATGTGGCAGAGTATGTTAAGAGCATGAAGGACGCAATCAGGTAATTTGCAAAAACTGTAAATATATCTGCAAATTCTGTTAAATTAAATAAAGTGACAAATAATTTGGTTTTCTTTAGACATTTTTATTTATATTTTTTGACAATTTGTCTTGAAAAAATCTTAAGATTGTATTAAAATTTCTGTACTTATGGAAATATATGATTTTTCTGAGGAGTATGTATTTGTTTTTTTCTTGAGAGGGTGATTTTAATGTACCAAAAGAGATCAAAGATGGTATGCTTTACGTGTCTATTTATAGATTTCGTGTGTATTTTAATTGCAATAATGCTGGCGGTGACTTTGAGGGAAAGATCACTTGCTGAAACTTTTAAGATTTATAAAAATGGAATTTGGATAATACTGCTTTTGATTTATGCATTGGTCTATTTTTTGACTAATTCGTTTCATCACTTTTTTAAACGAGATAAGCTTGATGAACTTATGAATTCATTAAAACAGAATGTATTATATTCTGTCGCAGTTATTGTAGTTTTATTTTTTGTAAAGTCGGATGTAATTTCAAGGCTTGCTTTAATTTATTTTTTCGTATTTGACACTATATTTATGTGGGTGGCCCATATATGCCTAAGAAATATATGCAACAAGTCGGTAGATATCATTGGTAAAAAATCAGGACAGTGTCTTCTCCTAGTTAATGAGAAGGATGTAGAAGAGGTCATTGAAAATATACTTAAAAATACCGACTTCAAACACAATCTTTCAGGCTTTGTGGTTTATGATGCAGATTATAAAGGTCGTTTTATAAAAGGAATCCGATGCGTTGCATCGCCCGGTGGTTTCATAGAATATTGCAAAAATCATGTAGTTGATGAGGTCTTTGTCCACCTGAATGACGTTAAGGATGAACATATAACTAGAATAGTCCAGGAACTTAATGATATGGGCATAAATGCAATGGTTAATATTAAGGCCTTTGACTGGGAGCTTACTCAAAAACGTACTATTGAAAAAATGGGATATTATACCGTCTTAGTTTTTTCTAATAATATTGTAGGAATCAATCAGCTTTTCTGCAAGCGTTTGCTTGATATCTTCGGAAGTATTGTAGGACTTATAGGAACCGCAATTGCCGCAATTTTCATAATACCTGCAATTGCTATTGAAGATGGCTTTCCGGTTATTTTTAAACAGAAAAGAGTCGGAAAGAATGGACGTATTTTTAATTTCTACAAATTCCGTTCAATGTATAAGGATGCAGAGGAAAGAAAAAAAGAACTGATGGATCAAAATCAGATGTCCGGCTTTATGTTTAAACTGGATAATGATCCACGAATAACTAAAGTTGGAGCATTCTTACGAAAGACAAGTCTTGATGAGCTTCCACAATTTTGGAATGTGCTAAAAGGAGACATGAGTCTTGTTGGAACGCGTCCGCCTACTGTTGGTGAGTACGAACAGTATGAGCCTTACCATAAAAAGCGTCTTTCCTTTAAGCCGGGAATTACCGGCAACTGGCAGGTTAGTGGCAGATCAGACATAACCGATTTTGAAGAAGTTGTACGCTTGGATACAGAGTATATTGAAAATTGGTCATTTAAAGAAGATATACGAATTATTTTCCAAACAGTTAAGGTAGTTCTTTTACGAAGAGGTTCTAAATAGAAGCTATTAGATTAATGTAAACAAACTTTAAAGATTGATGAGCAGCCGTCTAAAGTCGGTTGCTCATTATCTTTTTATGTGATATTATATAAAATATAAAAATTGAAAGGAAGTCGTGTACTTTTGTACATGCTGGGAAGTTATTATGAAAAAAGTTGGCGTATTAGGTGCCGGTACATGGGGGATTGCACTTGCACGAATGCTTGCAAACAGTGGCAATGCCGTTACAGTATGGTCAGCACTTCCACAAGAAATAGATAATCTTACAGAGACCAGGGTTCATCCTAATCTCCCTTACATGAATATCCCTGATAATATGAAATTTACAAAGAGCATTGAAGAGGCTTGTGAAGCAAAAGACATAATTCTTATGGCTGTTCCATCAGTCTTTGTAAGAAGCACTGCAAAGGCAGCAGCTCCATTTGTTGGGGATGGTCAGATAATAGTTGATGTAGCAAAAGGAATTGAACCTGACACCCTTTTTACAATGACAGAAATTATTGGCGACGAAATGTCAAAAGCCGGACGCAAGGACATTAAGCTTGTGGCCCTTTCAGGTCCGACTCATGCCGAAGAAGTTGCCAGAGACATGCCTACGGCAATCGTATCCGCCTGTGAAGATATGGAGGTCGCAAGAGAGGTTCAGGATGTCTTTATGAATACATGCATGCGTGTTTATACAAATCCGGATGTTAAGGGTGTGGAGCTTTGTGGAGCCCTCAAAAATATAATGGCTCTTGCTGCCGGCGTATGCGTTGGAATTGGTTATGGTGATAATGTAAAAGCTGCTCTCATTACAAGAGGTATGGCAGAAATCACAAGACTTGGAACTAAGATGGGCTGCAATTCTTCTACATTTTATGGACTCGCCGGTATTGGAGATTTAATAGTAACAGCCACAAGCATACATTCAAGAAATAACAAATGTGGTATGCTCATTGGAGAAGGAAAGACTCCTGATGAAGCTGTGAAGGAAGTTGGAATGGTTGTAGAAGGCATTAATGCATTACCTGCAGCGATGGAGCTGGCAGAAAAGTATGATGTAGATATGCCAATCATTTTTGCGGTTAATGGTGTTATAAATGGAGGACAGTCACCAAAGAGTGCTGTAATGGCACTTATGCTTCGTGACAAGAAAAATGAATGATAAAAAGGAGAGCAGCACCCTATGATAGTAGTCGTAACAGGTGCAGCAGGGCAGCTGGGTCACGATGTAGCAATAAAACTTCGCAATGAACAGCATAAGGTTTTTGCTACCGATTTAGCACCTTTTTATCCCAAAGACCCTGATGGCACAATGATTGATCAGATACCTTATTGTGGAATGGATTTTTCAAATCCTGCCACTTGTGAGCGTGTAATCAGCTCTGTAAGAGCTGATGCAGTAATTCATTGTGGCTCCTGGTCAGACATAGATTCTGCTGAATTGCCGGAAAATTTTCCGGCGGTTTGGAGAACTAATGTACGTGGAGCTGAGAATATAGCTTCAGTGTGTGCGCGACTTGGCATAAAGCTAATTTACGTCAGCACAGATCAGGTCTATAAATCCTCGAAGGAGCCGGTTAATGAAGAAAGCACACTCGGACCGGTGAGTGTTTATGGACGTGCAAGACTTGAAGCAGAGAAAGCAGTAAGAGAGCTTTGCCCTAAGAGCTTTATTGTAAGGACACAATGGCTTTATGGACTTAGCGGTGACAATTTTATAAAAACAATGTTAAAGGCAGGCGAGGATGCAGGTCGAAACTGCATAAGAGTTGCTGATGATTTTATTGGAACACCAACCTACACAAAGGATTTAGCCAGACTTTTAGCAGATATGCTGTATTCAAGTGACTATGGAATTTACAATGCAGTAAATGAAGGTGGTTATGTATCAAGAGCTACCTATGCACAAGAAATTTTCCGACGTGCAGGACTCACAAACAAAGTAATACCGGTTTCTAGTGACAAGCTGCAATCCATTGCAAAAAGACCTATGGAATTACGTTTAAGTACTGACAAGCTTGCTAAATATCATTTTCGAAAGCTCCCGCCTTGGGATTCGGCAATCGGAAGATTTCTGGAAGAAATAAAATATCCTAAAAGAATAAGAATCAAGTAGTAAATTTTAAAAAAAATAAAAAAATGCCTAGTAAATTTTCACAAAAAGGTTGTGTTAATATTGATTTTATAGTAAAATATTCACATAAACTTTTGGAGGTTTACATTATGCAAACTTATAAGTATGAAAATATCCGCAACGTAGTCGTGTTAGGTCATGGCAGCTGTGGAAAAACAACACTTGTAGAGGCTATGGCCTATACAACAGGGATTACCAACAGAATGGGCAGGGTTGAAGAAGGAAATACCATAAGCGATTATGATAAAGAAGAAAATAAGCGTGGTTTTTCAATCAGTACCTCTGTAGTTCCGATTATTTGGAAGGATACAAAAATAAACTTCCTCGATACACCGGGTTATTTCGATTTTGTCGGTGAAACAGAAGAGGCAGTTTCAGCTGCAGATGCAGCAATTATTGTAGTTTCAGCAAAAGCAGGCCTGGAAGTGGGGACCTATAAAGCCTGGGATATTTGCGAAAGATACAAGTTGCCAAGAATGATTTTTGTAACCGATATGGACGACAATAATGCTTCTTACAGACAGGTGGTTGAGGAGCTTAAGGAAAAATATGGCAACAGGATAGCGCCTTTCCACACACCAATAAGAGAAAATGAAGTATTTGTAGGCTTTGTCAACGTAGTTAAGATGGCAGGACGAAGATTTACAAATAATGTCGGAGAGTATTCCGATGGTGAAATACCTGAATACTGTAAAGAGTATACAGACAAGTACAGAACGGCACTTGTAGAATCTGTTGCAGAAACCAGTGAAGAGCTGATGGAAAAATATTTTGAAGGCACAGAATTTACTGAAGTAGAAATGGAAAATGCAATTAGAACCAGTGTAGGAGCCGGCGATATGATTCCGGTGCTTTGTGGCTCTGGAATTCAGGGACGTGGATGTCACGCACTCCTTCAGGCAATAGATAAATATTTCCCATCACCAAATAAATGCGTTGTAACAGGTATGAACATGAAGACAAATACAGCTTTCATGGCAGATTATGACGCAAATAAGAGCTTTTCTGCAAAGGTATTTAAGACAATTGCAGATCCTTTCATTGGAAAGTTCTCACTCATAAAGGTATGCTCAGGTGTGCTTAGAAGTGATGATGTAATTTATAATTCTAATAGAGATACAGAAGAAAAGCTATCAAGACTTTATGTACTTAGAGGAAAAGAGCAGATAGAAGTTAAGGAGCTTTATGCAGGTGATATTGGTGCAATAGGAAAGCTTTCCAATACCGAAACCGGTGATACCCTTTCAACAAAGGCAAATCCAATTGAATTTTCACCTGTCAAGGTTTCCACACCATATACTTATGTTCGTTATTCAACAGTAAATAAGGGTGATGATGACAAGGTAAGTCAGGCTCTTGCCAAGCTTATGGAGGAAGATCTCACAATTAAGACAGTTAATGATACTGCAAACCGTCAGACCTTACTTTATGGAATTGGCGAGCAGCAGCTTGAAATTGTTAAATCAAAGCTTTCAGCAAGATATAAGGTTGAAATAGCAATTGATAAGCCAAAGGTACCTTACAAAGAGACAATCAGAAAGAAGGTACAGGTACAGGGACGTCATAAAAAGCAGTCCGGTGGTGCAGGTCAGTTTGGTGATGTAGTAATGGTATTCGAACCAAGTGGTGACCTCGAAACCCCTTATGTATTTGAAGAAAAGATTGTTGGTGGTTCAGTTCCTAGAAATTTCCATCCTGCAGTAGAAAAAGGTGTTGCAGAATCAGTACTAAAAGGACCTCTCGCAGGTTATCCTGTAGTAGGAATAAAGGCCACACTCATAGATGGCTCATACCATCCTGTAGATTCCAACGAGATGGCCTTCAAGCTTGCATCCATTAAGGCATTTAAGGAAGGCATAATGAAGGCAACTCCAATTCTTCTCGAACCAATAGCCTCACTGAAGGTTGTTATTCCTGATGTATATACAGGTGACATAATGGGCGATTTGTCAAAGAAGCGTGGACGTGTACTTGGAATGAATCCACTTCCTAATGGAAAACAGGAGATAGTAGCTGACATTCCTGTAGCCTCACTTTATGGTTATTCAACAGACCTTCGCTCAATGACCGGAGGCTATGGCGATTATTCCTATAAATTTGACAGATATGAGCCGGCACCTAGTGATGTACAGGCACATGTTATCGAAGAATCAGAAAAACAGGCAGATGAATAAAACTTAGAGGAGTCCTTCGGGGCTCCTCTTTTATCTGAAAAATTTTCTGATAAAGTTAAGTAATGCTGGAATAAATTCCTGACTCATGGTAAGATATCATTGTTTAACCTTATTTGAAAAGTCCCCCGCTTCTTAAGCGGTGATATGTTACCCAAAAGTCTAGCTTTTGGGATAACATGACTTTTCAGCATCAGTAGGAGGCTGGACTCCTACTGATGGGCCACGAAGTGGCTTTAAGGTTATGAGCAAGTAGCGAAGTGGACCCGGAATATCCGCTTTAAGGATGTACCCTGACCATAAGCTTGGTGGGACATTTTATATTAAATGCAATTTATGGAGGACAAATGTTTAAAAGCTTTTATCCAACTGAGCTTTCACGTTCCAGCTATGAAGTCGACTATGACAGACTTTATTCAAATGGAATAAGAGGTCTCATATATGACATAGATAACACTTTGGTAGAGCATGATGCTGATGCTAATGATTTAGTGGCGGCCTTAATGAAGTATTTAACGTCAAAGGGGTTTTCTGTTTGCTTTATTTCTAACAATAAAGAGCCACGAGTCAAAAGATTTTATGACGGACTGTCTGAGCGAAGCGTTGACATGACAAATATTTATTATGTATATAAGGCCGGAAAGCCGTCACGAAGAAATTACCTTAAGGCAATGGAGCTTATGAATACAGATAAGACAACAACCTGCTTCATTGGCGACCAGCTTTTTACTGATGTCTATGGCGCAAACAGAACGGGAATCATGTCAATTCTTGTTGAACCGATTGCGGCTCATGAGGAAATTCAGATAGTATTAAAAAGAAAGCTTGAATATATAGTTTTAAAGGCATATCACCTGCAGAAGAGGAAAATTATGAAGGATAAAAATGTAGTACTTATCGGATTTATGGGATGTGGTAAGTCAACTGTAGGACGGGCTCTTGAGAAAAAATGGGGCTATAAATATTTAGATATGGATGCTCATATTGAAGCAGCAGAAGGAATGACGATTAACGAGATTTTTGCAAGTAAAGGAGAAGCATATTTTAGAGAGCTTGAGACTAATATGCTAAAAAAGCTTGCAGGGACTAAAAAATATATTATTTCAACAGGCGGAGGTACTCCGCTTCGAGAAGAAAATCGTCAGCTTTTAAAAGAACTTGGAACAGTAATTTATTTACGTGTAAGTCCCGAGACAGTCTGCGAAAGGTTAAAGGACGATACGACAAGACCTTTGCTTCAAAGACCTGACAAAGAAGAAGCAGTAAGGGAGCTCCTTGGAAAAAGAAAGAATCTTTATGCGGCAGCGGCAGATTATACCATTGGTGTTGACAGGAAGATGGTTAGCCGTATTGTAAAAGATATCGAATTTTATTGTCGATAAAAAACTTTCATTAAAGAGCCTTATTCCTTTAATAAGAGGTTTTGAAAATTGATGATAAAAGTGATATTATTTGTTATTGGTTGATTTTTGACTATTATTAGAATAGTGAGTCAGATATTAACTGTTAGTTTGTATAATAATTTATATAGGAAGAATATAAGATGAAAATTTTAGTAATTAACGGACCTAATTTAAATTTTCTCGGAATAAGAGAACCGGGAATTTATGGTACACAGGATTATAATTATCTGCTGAGAATGCTGGAGGACTATTCAAAAGAAAAAAACTTTGAATTGGAGACCTTTCAGAGTAATCATGAGGGTGCAATTATAGACAGAATTCAGCAGGCGTATTTTGATAAAGTCGACGGTATTGTAATTAATCCGGGTGCCTATACACATTATAGCTATGCAATACATGATGCACTTGCAAGTGTGACCATGAAAAAAATTGAAATACATATTTCAAATGTAAATGAAAGAGAATCCTTTAGACACGTAAGTGTTACACTGCCCGCTTGTGACGGACAGGTTGTTGGAGAAGGCCTTAAAGGCTATCTGACAGCAATTGATAAGATACTAAATTAAAAATGTGAGGGAAAACTAAATGCTTGCAGACAAAGCACTTGAACTGGTTTCGGATAAAGCGGATGCACTTTTAGTGCACAATATTTATAATATCAGATATATATCAGGCTTCACTAATGACACAGCTGTTCTCTATATTAGTCCCTTAAGAAGGGTTCTTATGACGGATTCAAGATATACTACCCAGGCAAAGCTTGAAGCAAAGGATTTTGAAATTGTTGATGTAGGTCAGCTCGGTTATTCTAAAATTATAAGCAAGCTGGCAAAGCTCGACGGAGTTACGCATATAGCCTTTGAAGCAGATAGGCTGAGTGTGAAGGAGTATCTCAAATATGACCATGAGGTATCTGCTGAATTTGTTGCAATAGATAAAGAAATCGACAGCTTGAGAATGATAAAAACTGAAGAAGAACTTGGACTTTTGGCAAAAGCAGAAGAGATAGGAGACTTAGGCTTTAGTGAAATAATAAAGCTTATAAGACCTGGCATGACAGAGCTTGAGGTTGCTGCCAGATTGGAATTTATTTTAAAATCCAATGGTGCAGAGGGACTTTCGTTTGACACAATAGTAGCCAGTGGAGTTAATTCTTCAATGCCACATGCAATTCCGTCTTCTAAAAAGATAGAAATTGGCGATTTTGTAACAATGGATTTTGGCTGCATTTACAAAGGCTATTGCTCTGATATGACAAGAACAATTGTTGTAGGAAATGCAAGCGACCGCCAGCGCGAAATCTATAATACCGTTTTAAAGGCGCAAACCACAGTCTGTGAAAAGATAAAAGCCGGAATGGTATGTAGAGATGTAGATACAATTGCACGAACAATAATTTATGAAGCAGGCTATGAAGGCTGCTTTGGTCATGGCCTCGGTCATAGTGTAGGACTTTATATTCATGAAAATCCGGCCTGCAATACACGAACCTATACTGTGTTGCAGGAAAATATGATAATGACAGTAGAACCGGGAATATATATAGAAGGCTTTGGAGGAGTCCGTATCGAAGATATGGTATGCGTAAAAAATAACGGTTGTCTTAATTTTACACATTCTCCAAAACAACTTATAGAAATCATATAATTTATTATCTTTTCGGATAAGGATAATTAACTATTGAAAAAATCGGCATGATAGGGTAAAATAGAAAAAACATTATGTCGAAATTAATCTTAGAGATGTTAATTTTAAGGAGGATTTTATATGGTATCAGCAGGCGATTTCAGA
>CAZVBH010000030.1:7365-22985 GCA_964625275.1 uncultured Lachnoclostridium sp. | reverse complement strand
GCTGACTTTTTCTCACCCTCTGCAATGAGAATAGCTTCACGTCTTTCACGTTCTGCCTTCATCTGCTTCTCCATTGCATCCTGGATTGCTGCAGGTGGCATAATATTCTTAAGCTCAACTCGGTTTACTTTTATACCCCAAGGGTCCGTAGCTGCATCAAGCTGGCTTCTCATATTTGTATTAATTGTTTCTCTTGATGTAAGTGTTTCATCAAGCTCAAGGTCACCGATTATGTTACGAAGTGTTGTGGCTGTAAGATTTTCAATAGCCATTATCGGATTCTCAACACCGTATGCATAAAGCTTAGGATCTGTAATCTGGAAAAATACTACTGTATCAATTCTCATTGTTACATTGTCCTTTGTGATAACAGGCTGAGGTGGGAAATCGACTACCTGTTCCTTTAAGATTACACGCTTTGCAATTTTATCAATAAATGGAATTCTAAAATGGATTCCTACATGCCAGGTATCGAGATAACCTCCGACACGCTCAATTACAAATGCTTTAGCCTGTGGAACTACGGTAATGCAGCTTCCTGCTATAATGATTAAAACGATTAAAATAATAATAAGTCCAACAATAATAGGATTATCCATGTTGCTCCTCCATCCTTTCAACTATAAGTTTGACTCCCCGTACCTGCTTTACAGATACGTTTGCACCTTCTTTTATAACTTTATCATCAGCAGAAAGAGCGCTCCATTCCATACCATTAAGAATTACCGTTCCACTTCCTGCAAAGTTATCAATTTCTTTAACTACTCTTGCTGTTTTTCCTGCAAGTGCCTCTACATTAGTCTTAGTCTTTTTTAAGTTTACCTTATCAATCAAAAGAGGCCTTATAAAAGCTAAAAATACTGCGGAAACTAAAGTAAATACCAGCCATTGAATCCATACTGTTGGTATGAATACTGACAAAATGGCACTTACCAATGCTCCAATTGCAAACCAAATTGTTAAAAGTCCCAAAGTACATGCTTCAATTACGAGTAATAAAAGCATAACTGCAAGCCAAAACAAAACTCCCATATCGGCTCTCCTTTCACAATTTGCATTAACTAAAAGCATATTTTTATTCTACACTAATTCGCAAATAAGCTTTAAGGTTAATTACAAATAATAAATCAATTAAAAATCAGCCTTCTCCTCCTGCTTCAGCATCTTCACCCGGTGTCTCAGGCTCCGGCTCCGGAGCTGTTGTTGCAGTCGGATAAGGTGTCGCTGTTGCCGGTAAAGGCGTAGGTGTAGGCGTAGCTGTATCAACAGCTTGGACTACTGTTGGTGAAGGTGTAGTTTCTTCTGTTACAGGTGTAGGTGTAGCTGTAACTGCTTCATTTGGATCTTCCGGCTCTTCTGTTACATCTGCCTCCGACGTCGGAGTGGCTTCTGAAGTAACATCAGTAGAAACATTCACGTAAGGTGTAGGTGTTGCTGTTGCATAAGTATAATTACCATCGCCATCTCCCGGAGTTGGTGTTGCATAGGTATAATTATAGCTGTTTCCATCATCCCCGCCACTGGTGTTAGTATAAGTATAATCTCCACCTGTAGATGAAGAATATAAGGACTTACCTGCATCACCCGGATCAGTATAGCCCGGTATAATCGTTACCTCAAGAGAAGCGACAGTACCATCATCCGTATCCTTCATGACAACAGTATTTTTCTTAACTGTCGAGCCTGTAGTTGAATTAGAGGTAGTAGTATCACTGCTTTTAGAAGTATCTATGGTCCCCGTAAAGGATGTTACACATATCATAACAGTTGCAAATGCAATGCTGCAAAGCGTAGCTGCGATAACAAGCTTTTTTGTGACTGTAGTGGTCTGATAGTCAAACTCTTTATCAAAATCGTCATCACTACCCGTAAATTCATCTTCATCATAATCATCATATTCTGAATCGTCATAATCCTCGACATCTTCATCATATAGATTTTCTACGTCATCATAATTGTAATGATTATTCTGATTATCATCATAATCGTCAAAGCCAAAATCGTCTTTGTCTCTACTCATTATTTTCTCCTATTTTTGCTATTAAAGATACCTTTCTTTCTTAAAAGCTAATATACCATATTTGCATATTTATTACAAGTTAAGAGAGCCTCTTTAAAATATTAATCTTTTATTAATTATTATTCCTCTGTTAGCGACCCATCTGAAGAAGCTGAATCATCTGAAGCTGAGTCATCTGTGGCTGAATCATCTGTAGCTGCTTCACCAGGTACTGAATTATCTACAACAAAATCTATTGCATAATCATAAAGCATGCTTTCCTTAACTGAGTCTTCTCCGTAATAATCCAGAAAGCTTTCTTCATCAGTGTAGCCATAGTCTTCAAGATATTCTGCAATATATTTTTGATATATATCATCTGTGATTGTAAGGCCTTCTGACTGAACAATCGACTTAAGCACCAGCTGCTCTTTCACTAAATCATTCATTGCATCACTGAGCTGTGTCTTAAATTCATCTAGACTTATAGAATAATATTCCTGAATATATTCGTCCATGCTAAGATCATAAGCCTTAGCTGCATCTTCATAGGTTGAATACATGGTATCATAATATTCTTGAACCATGTCATCAATGTCAATAAATTCTGAGCTGTCTATTATTTTTTCAATCAGCTCCTGTGAAATCTGAACATCAGCAGCCTCAATGTTATCGGCCTCAAGACCGGCTCGTATATATTCTTCATAATCATCAGCAGACGTACATTCATTTTTTGTAACCTCAGTAACAAATTCATCCGTAATTTCAGGGACAATTCGCTGTGATACAAAATTCAACGTAACCTCGAAGGAAACCTCCGCTCCGGCAACATCCTTTAATGCAGATGAGCCGGAATAATTTTCAGGAACCGTAGCAACAACAGTAATTGAATCTCCAATTACCTTTCCTTTAATAGCATCCTCGAACTCTGAGAACTCGCCTGAACCTATTTCAAAATTACCTGTTCCTTCTTCAATTACTTCACCATTGAGTGTTGCAGAATAAGTGCAGTTGACAATATCGCCATTTTCTGCTGTAGTACCATTTCTGTCATCAAGCTTTTCATACTTGGTTTTGTTATCAATTACCTTTTGTATTTCTGCCTGAACCTCTTCATCTGACACAGAAGTGTCTATAGGTGTATAGGTCAGTCCTTTATATTGTCCGACAACTACATGGTCCTCAACTGCATCAGAGGCAGAATTCTTTTTAGCCGAAAATGCAATAATAACAATTACTGCTACAGCAAATACAGCCAAAAGAACGTACCAGTATTTTTTAAAATAATTTTTTGTTTCTGCTTCTGTATTTATATCATTACCAATGGAAGGGTTATTATTTTCGTTATTTAATAATTTTTCTCTTTTCTCTGTATTCTCATTCCGAATAAATTTTTTTGACATAATTCCACCTGTTATTGATTTTTATCTGAAAAATCCTTCACTTTTCAAGTGATTAATTACGAACTTTTCACTTTGATATGAGTAATAAGTATTATCATAACTATTATTTATTTTTATTTGAGGAGAGGATGCTGCCACCCTCTCCTCAAAAAGTTTATATTATGCCCATGGATTCTCTGTTGGATAGAGAACTCCCTTAGGCTGATTATAAGCAATATCCTTAATTCCGAGAAGCTTGAATACCTCGAAAAGTGTCTTGCCATAGTGACCGAAGGCTACGGCTCCATGGTGTGGATATCTCTTCTGAACTAATACATGACGATAAAAACGTCCCATTTCCTTAATTCCGAAAATACCGATTCCACCGAAGGAACGTGTAGGCACATCAAGAATTTCGCCCTCAGCAATATAAGAAACAAGCTCACCATCGCTGTTACACTGTAATCTATAGAAGGTTATGTCACTTGCTGCGATATCTCCTTCAAGTGTTCCACGAGTGAAGTCAGGCTCGCTTCCTTCCGGCTCAAGAAGACGATGCTGGATGAGCTGATACTTAACTGCACGATTGTCACACATCTTACACTCCGGAGTATTTCCACAATGGAAGCCCATGAATGTATCTGTAAGTGAATAATCATACTTGCCCTTAATATCTTCATCATAGATATACTGTGGTGTTGAGTTATTGATATCAAGAAGAGTTACTGCATCCTGTGATACACATGCACCGATGAACTCTGAAAGGGCTCCGTAGATATCTACCTCACAAGCTACAGGAATTCCACGACTTGCGAGACGGCTGTTTACATAACATGGCTCAAAGCCAAAGGTCTCTGGGAATGCAGGCCAACACTTGTTGGCAAATGCAACATATTTGCGAGCGCCCTTATGAGCCTCGGCCCAATCAAGAAGTGTAAGCTCGAACTGTGCCATTCTCTTGTTGAGGTCTGAATAATAGCAGCCCTCACCCATTTCCTTTGCCATATCTGCACATACTTCATCAATACGTGGATCATTGTCATGAGCCTTGTAGGAAACATAGAGGTCAAGCTCTGAATTTTCCTCAATTTCAACTCCTAATTCATAGAGTCCCTTGATTGGTGCATTACAAGCGAAGAAATCCTGTGGACGTGGTCCGAATGTAATAATCTTTAAATTCTTAATTCCGATGATTGTTCTAGCAATTGGAACGAAATCAGCAATCATCTTTGCAATGTCATCTGCTGTTCCAACAGGATATTCAGGAATATAGCCTGTAAGATGACGCATTCCAAGGTTGTAAGAGCAGTTAAGCATACCGCAGTAAGCATCTCCACGACCGTTAATCATGTCTCCGTCGCCTTCTGCTGCTGCAACGAACATGCAAGGACCGTCAAAATTCTTTGCGATAAGTGTTTCCGGTGTCTCAGGTCCGAAGTTACCTAAGAATACAACAAGTGCATTACACTCTGCTGCATTTACATCAGCTACTGCCTTTAACATATCCTTTTCATTTTCTACTGTTACAGGACACTCATAAAGGTCTCCTTTGTAAGCTGCCTTAATGGCTGCACGACGCTTTTCTGAAAGAGCGATTGGGAAGCAGTCTCGACTTACTGCAATTATTCCAAGCTTTACTTCAGGGATGTTGTTAGACATAGTTAATACCTTCTTTCTTAATTTTTAGTCTTTTGGATTTTCTATGTATTACATTGAAACAGCCGTAAGTAAAATTCACGACTGTTTATAGTCTTTTTGTGGCAAGGCCACATTTCTATAATTATAAATGGAAAGAGCATATTAGTCAATAAAAGGTGTTTGAATTCTCAGAACTTTTACAAATTGCACAAAAGAAATAAAAAACTTCTTATTAAGAACGGAAAAGGACGGATATGGGAACGGATAGCGAACATAAATGAAACGCCTCTTGTGGTAAAACATCATCAGAGGAATAGGCTTATCGCGTAAAAATACTCCACCACTGATAGTAATTCTACTATAGTGTGGCTAGGGCTTTGTTTGTATCTTCAAAACAAGGAGGAATATAATAAGATGAAATTATATTTTAAAGTACTGGCAGTTTGTCTGACGGCAATGCTGATTCTTGAGCCACTATCAGCAGCTGCCAGTACAGAAAGTGATTTCCAAACTGAAATCAGTTCAGACGGTAATTTACTTACTGATAATGATTTAGAAAGTAATTTACAGGCTGTTGCCAGTTCAGACAATGGTGTGCAGGTTGTCGCTGCTTCAGACAGCAATTTGCAGACCATTGTCAGTACCGGCAGCAATGTAGAGGTAGTTGCAGATTCAAGCAATGATGTGCAGACTGTTGTAAGTACCCCGGACGATTTAACATCTTCGGTTTCGCTTGAAGAGGTTAATGATGAATCGGATACTGAACAAGACAATAGTGACAACGGTAATACCAGCGATTGGACGGAGCTAAATACTGCTCTATCCTCCATTGACACAGATGCTCTGATAGCATGGGTGAACGATAATCCGGAAAAGCTTAGTGCTCTTTACGAGCTTAATGCTGAAACAATTACTGAGCTGTCCGAATCTCTTAGTGTTTCTGAGAATACTGTAAGCTCCTGTATGAAAGGGCTTAAAACTCAGAATGACCTTATTGTCGAGGCCATTAAAAATAAGACTGATTCAAATAATAATAATGTTTTTGAATTAATTTCTACGGGCGAGTCTGATAATGCTGCCACCGACTTAGGTGTAACTGAGCTTGCCATTGAAATTTTTAAAATTAAGGTGGATTATGCTTCAAGTCTTCTTAAAGCGGAAATTAAATCAAATTATACAAATGGCACCTTATCCGATGAGATGAATCGTCTGGGTGAGGCACTTGGTGACGAAGACAAATTAGAGGCACTTGCAGCCACTTTTGATGTTGAACCTGCTGTACTTGGTGCAATCCTTGAAGATATGGGCATTGAACCAATAGTGACTACATCTATAACCATTAAAAACGTAGAGCTCGATACTCCGGATGGTATAAATGATAACTTTTCTTATCAGATTTTTATATATACCACTAGTGCAAGTGGTTATGTAAGTCCAGTCACAGGCTGGTATGGTGACACATACTTTAGATCAACTCGTCTTTACTATACGACAGCTTATAGCTATGGACTGCCCTATAGCAACTACTATACGTCCTATGGCTATACTACGGTTACTTTATCTGCGGGAGAGTCAGTTAAAATTCCTGATTTGCCGGATGGCTGTGGCTATATGATTTTATTAAGTGCCAGCGCAAACTACTATGTCAGGGATGTATTGTCAACCTATGGAACAGTTGACAACAATATGGGTGTCATAAATGTAAGTAATGCATATGGACCTAATAAAATAGTCTGTAACAATGACTATGCTCCTCATTCTCTAAGACTTAGTGAAGAGGTTATGAGTACTAATCCCGACAGTGTGAACGATGAATTTACTTTTAAAATTTATCTGTACAAGCATGGTTCAAGTGTAAATACACCACTTTTTAGTGGTGACTCAGTAAATGTGAAAATAAGAACCTATGGTGAAGATGGTGTCGATGCTCCGGATTTGGGCGACACCTTAACCTTTACCACAGCAGAGAGTATCACCCTTACCGGTTTAAGTATTCCTGGCACCTACAACGTGACTGAAGTTACGCTGAAGCATGGGCAAAGTATTGTACTCGAAGATTTAGGCTCCGACTATGGCTGCTACATAGCTCAGGAACCTGTCTGCCACTATATGTTATATACACTTAAATCCAGACACGTATATTCAAACACTTCAACTGAATTTGTGGGCAGCTACAACAATTATTATAATTACACTGATAGATGTAATGTAAGCTCCAGTGTGGGATTTGTAAATGCACAGGAAACCATTAGTATAACAAAGCAGGTGGAAAATAGTGATACCACCAGGAAATTCGTCTTTAATGTATACCTGTTACAATATCTGCCCGACACAAGTGCCTACACGTCAATGCGTGAGGGCACGTTTAATCTGACCTATACTAATCCTACAGGTGATGAACCCGAAACTGTGGATATTAAACTTAGGGACGATATTGTAAAAAAATCAACCTTTACTGATAGTCAAACCGGGCAAAGTTATACAGTACAGATGTCAGTTGCCCAGATAGAAGTAGCAGCGGGACAGACTGTAACAATTGAAGACCTGCCTACAGCTATCTGTTATTATATAGAGGAGGTGCCGGTAGATAATTATGAGCTCACAGCTGCAACTGCCTCCAGCTCGGATGCAAAAATAAAAGATAATTATGATATATATAATACTTTGTCACTTGAAGATGAATCCTTTACCTTTACAAATACTTACGTTGAGCCCGATGGAAATGACTTAAGTATTTCAAAAACCGTTACAGGTGACCTAGGTGATACGGAGCGTTCATTTGAATTTAATGTAACTCTGAATGATGAAAACAATAGGCCTTTAAGTAATGAAGACATCCAGGTTTTATTGCCGGGTGAGACGGCTTCAACCATGTATACTACTGATAATGACGGTAATATAAAGGTTAATCTTAAGCATGGTGATACAGTTGTTTTACAAAATTTGTTACAAGGCACTTCATTTACAATTACCGAGACAGATGCTGATGATTATACTACCAGCTTTTCCGTCGATGGAAATAGTAGCCAGGAATCAGCTAATCACTCACAAAGCGGCAGCATGACAAATGGTAAGGATGTGGCAGTCAGTGTAACAAACGATAAAAAGCTTATCGTACCTACAGGAATCAAAGTAGAAGCTCTGCCATATGTGATTATATTAATGTTCTCAGGAATAACTTTAGTGATTGCAATAAGTAAAAAAAGACGCAAGACAAGCTTATAATAAGAGTAAACAATTAGTGCATGCAAATAGCTTTGCTGTTTGCATGCACTAACCTTAATAATTCCAAAATGAATTTGCTTTATCAATTAAAAATTGTATTTCACTGTCATAAAGTTGTAGTACATCAGAAATCTTCACATTATCACTTACAAATACATCATCACCAATCAACTCACATTTTTCATTAATCATAGTTTGAAACTGAATATTATTATCATTGTCCACCTCATAGAAATCTAGACCAAACTCAGTTTTTTTAAAAAAATGAGGCCAAATATATAATACTATTAGCATTCCATCAGTAATAACGTTTCCCTGTTCATCTAAATACGTAATTTCAGCATCTGTAGTACTAACACTTCCAAAACAAGATAAGTCATAGATGTAAGCTGGTTTAAATCTATAAATAATGCCATCTTCAACATAGTAATATTTTGCCTGTGCACCATTTTCGTTGTATTCCATATTTGCTGTGTACTTTTTATCAAACCTATAAATAAATATTGAATAAATTGCAATTCCAAGTACTATTAGTAACAATATCAATAATATTTTTTTATATTTATATATACACAACTCTTTCTGCCTCCCGAACTATATCCTTATCATGCGTTACCATTACCACTGTTTTTCCTTCCTTATTCAACTCTTTGAGTATATTCATAACAAGTTTTGAATTTATTTCATCAAGCGAGCCAGTAGGTTCATCAGCCAAAATAATATCATTCTTTTTTATCATAAGTCTAGCCAAAGCTATTCTTTGCTGCTCTCCTCCGGATAACTTATATATTTTAGTTTTTAACTTGCTCTCTAATCCAACCTTTATTAGAGCTTCCTGTATAGAAAGATTCGTTCGATTTTTGTCTGAAATAATTTTAAGATTCTCCTCAACAGTTTTATTATCAATTAAAGAAAAGTTTTGAAAAAGGAATCCTATTTTCTGTCCATAAAACTTTTTGGAATTATAATTACCAACCAAAATTCCATCAATGGTGATGCTTCCAGAATTAAATTTTTCAAGTCTTCCTATCATGTTTAGTAAAGTTGATTTGCCACTTCCACTATTTCCAGTTATAATTACAAACTCTCCGGTATTAACATTTAAATCAAAGTTTTCAAAAATAATTTTATCTCCAAAACTTTTACATAATCCTTTAACTTCAATCATAGTGCTCCTCCTTTCAAAGTTTTTACACTATTCTTTTTCTCGACTTTCAAAACACCTAAAATATTAATTGCTAAATCAGCTATAATAACCAGTAAAAAAATCAAAATATAGCTGGCTGCATTAATGATTTGCCCTAAAATTATTACTGTAACGCATGCTCCTATAAAGACAATTCCATCTTCAGTCAATAGCAGAATTATCTGCCCCTTATGACGTTTTAATAAACTATTTCCCATAAGCTTTGAAATCAAAATACCTTTGGCATTAACTTTAAAATGAAGTTCACAAACTATTTTAATTATCAAAATATGCGTTATTAATATTAATACTATAGCAGAAGATAATAAACGAATTAATTTTTGAATAAAGCTATTACAATATGAATTATAATCATTATAATCTGTATATTCTAAACTAAAGCCTCTTGAATCCAGCTGATAATATTGGTTCAATGAATCTATATCTTTTTCAGAAAGCTTATAAAGTGTATTTTCTCCATAAGTTGAACCATTCATCATAGATGATAGTCTGTCACTGTTTATATACATTAGAATAGGGTCTGTATAACTGCTTACTTCAAAAAGACTTTCAGCATAGTCATAAACGATGGTATCACATGTTCTCCTTCCACTATATGGTATATATTCAATTGAATATTCTTCCCCTTTAAATTCAAAGCTTAATGTTGATTCACAATCAAAAACAAATTCATCTTTTAATTTTTCTTTGCTTGACGGATATAAAACTATAACATCCTTTGACTGATCAACTATCTCCGGATAATTATTAAGCATTATATTTGCATTATGATTTGCTTCAATCATAGTGTACTTGTCAGTTGATGAAGGGCTAAGAATTATAGGTTTATATTCGTTATAGTTATCTTCATATATTGAATCATAAATTGCACAATAGTCATTATTCCATCTGTCCATACTTTCCTGTGCATCTGTGATAGCCAGTATTTCATCATCAACCAATTTTAGATATGCATAACCGCTCAATTTCTCAGCTTTGGATTTTTCATCATAAAACTCTTCAATATTACTCTGTAAATATTTAAATTGCATTCCCACCATAACAACAACCATAATGGTGGTTAACAATTTTACCAGATAAGCACTTCCCAAAAGTATTCTGTCTCCACCACCAACACCTAAAATATACTTACTCGTTCCAAGTGCCCAATAAATATAAATTATTGAATCCATGAAAATAGCCATCATTGTAAACATTAAGCTTTTAAAGGACCTGAAATCTCCATCATAATACGAAAATACCATTGTCCTAATTGCGAAGAATAAACATATTATAATAACAATCTCAATAATTATATTTTTTATGATACTTTTTGCAACCGTCTCTCCCATTATATGCCTGATATGCATTTCCTTTTTACGCAAAGACACTTCAAAAAACGTCAGTAAAACCATTGCCGTAAGAATCAAAATCCAAATCACACGAAAAACGAAATCATCATCAATAAACTTCATGTCACTCTGATAATAAACTTCATATTTTTCAGACAATTTAGCATATAACTTGTCTGCGTCGTCTTTAGTTCCAAGGTAATAAAATGAATTTATAAATTCTGTATTATTTTCAGTTAAAAGCTTTTTATCCTCAATTTTTACCGTAGTATTACCCGCTGAAAATGAAGAATATGTTCTCTCCTGTATGTCATATTCATTAGCAATTTTTTTAATATAAGCTTCATCTCCATACAAAGTCACATTAGCATTATATAAGCTGTCATTTTTAATACTATAAGCTACAAATTCTTCATTATTTTGATTTGTAATATCAATTAGTTCCTTCCAAAATAGAGTTCTTTCACTATTATCCTTAAAAGAGATTGAAAAGCATGGATAATTTTCAACAAAACCATATGGGATATAATTTTGAAAGTCATTAGATTCTAAAATAAAGGCAAACGCAAATAAAATAGCTAACAGAATAAATTTTATGTATTTCATAATTGTAAACATTCCTCATAAAATATTATAAATTATTTGCTGGTTATTTAATGCCACAACTTTTAAAAACTATGTAAGTTAATCAGGAATCTTATATAATCCAAACGAAGATACATCTGTCGAATAAAAATATATTCTATACTTATGATCATTTATGTTATTACCATGATGCGTAACTTCTATTTTTGACCACGCTTTTTTCTTATAGCTTCCAGTATATGTTCCTTTAGTATTTACTAATTCAGACTTGACCTTATCAGATATTGAATAAGCCCAACAATAATCCTCATCTATGGCAAATGTATTATATCCATAAGTCATCTGTGCATACAAAACCGCAGAATCATCAGTACTAGGATTTAAATCATATACTCCCAAAGTTCGTTCCCATGCACCTGCAGAAAATCTACAGCCGTAAGATTTTTCCTTGTAAGTTTGGGCACTTGCTACTGAACTATTAGATAATATTATTACAATCACTAAAAAAATCGAAATTATTTTTTTATCCATTATCTCACCTTTCCTTTATAAAACAAAGCACCAAATAACCAGCTATTAATCTCAACCACAAGTTTTTAAATTGCATAATGTAATTATAAAGATATGATGTATAAATGTCAATCTTAACTATATATAAATGTTATATTCTATCAAAAAAGTTCTACATTATATCATCTTTTTACACCGCCTTAATGATGAATCATCTATGTTATTACTCGTTATCGACCTTGCTTTTTGTTCGTCTAAATATTAAAAATCCTATTGAAATGTTCAAGAATAAAATAATACAAATAATCAAAGGCTTGTTATAAATCTTTATTCCCGAATCTGTTGGGTAATTGTTACTCCAATAATGCTCAAGCTTGTTATTGGAAATATCATATTTAACATCACCAGCAATGTAACCTTTATCATTGTCATCGTTATGCACTTCAAACGAATCTGATACCTGTATTATACTGCCATTTCTATCAAGTATTGCTATTTTGAATTCTCTTTTTTGGTCATAAAGAGTGTTCATCACATTTAAATCTATTTCTAAGTACTTATCTAGTGTAAAGCAGTTTTCTGAGATTAATGTATCTTTAACTGTTTTTTTGTTTATAAGAAGATTAGAGTAAATTCCCTTGTAATGACAAGAAAAACTTATATAACCATCTTCATCCCTATATTCTGCCAATTGAGTTTTGTCAAAATCATAACAATCCATATTGTCATTGTTGAACTCATCGTAATATTCATCATCATTCTTCATTTTGATTAACAAATCTATGTAGCAAGCTTCTTCTGTAAAATTATAAGTATCAATTTCGATTTTTTGAGCATTAGAATGAGCATATGCTTCTATCGGATACGCAAAAAAAATAATTAATATTATAACAAAGTATATTCTCTTCATTATTTTTTCTCTCTTTATAATACATTAGTGACTGCAAAAAATCATAACACATGATAACTATATTTTCAATAGGGTTCAAACAAATCATCTTTTTAACCTTATCTGAAGTGGCTTTAAGGTTATGAGCAAGTAGCGAAGCGGACCCGGAATATCCGCTTTGATTAATTTAGGGGTGGCAGAAATACTTGCCTATATGTTATTATATATATTACATATCATGTAAGAAATTAGGGGGATTTATGGAATATCGTAAAGACAGATACGGAAATGAAATTTCAATACTTGGTTATGGCTGCATGCGCTTTACAAAAAAATCAGGTAAAATGGATGTGGACAAGGCTGAAAAAGAAATAATGGAGGCCTATGCCTCGGGTGTCAATTATTATGATACAGCTTATATTTATGGCGACAGTGAACAGGTTCTTGGTGAAATTCTTGAAAAGAATGGGATTCGCAAAAATGTAAAAATTGCGACCAAGCTTCCTCATTACTTTATAAAAAAATCAGAAAGCATGGATAAATATTTCAATGAACAGCTTGAAAGACTCAGAACTGACTATGTTGATTATTATCTTATGCATATGCTGACTGACATTGCCACTTGGGAAAGACTTATTGGCTTAGGTATTAAGGAGTGGCTTGAGGAGAAGAAAAAGAATGGGGCCATTAAGCAGATTGGTTTTTCATATCATGGAAATGCAGACATGTTCTGTCAGCTTATTGATGCCTATGATTGGGACTTTTGTCAGATTCAGTATAATTACATGGATGAAAATTCTCAGGCCGGCAGAAGAGGTCTTAAATATGCTGCCCAAAAGGGTATACCTGTTGTTATTATGGAACCATTGCGTGGTGGACGACTGGTAAATAATCTTCCTGAAGAAGCAGTCAGGCTTTTTAAGAAAAACCCTAAAAACTATACACCTGTTCAGTGGGCTTTAAAATGGCTTTGGAATCAGCCGGAGGTTACCTGTGTTCTTTCAGGCATGAATTCTTTAGAAATGGTAAAGGACAATGTCTTAACAGCTTCATCTACAAAAGTTGGTGAGCTTGACCAATATGATGAGCTTATGCTGCAAAATGTTGTAAATGCCATTAATTCAAAAATGAAGGTTGGATGTACAGGCTGTGGCTACTGTATGCCATGTCCTAAAAATGTAGACATTCCGGGAACCTTTGCAGCCTATAACAGACGTTATTCCGATGGTTGGTTTACTGCAATCAAGGAGTATTTAATGTGTACGGCTCTCAGAACAAATCCGTCTTCTGCTTCAAATTGCATAAAATGTGGCAAATGTGAACAGCATTGTCCACAGCATATAGAAATACGTAAGGAGCTTCAGAATGCCTCTAACAAGCTTGAAGGTCCTGTATATAAAATAGCCAAATGGGTTATTAGAAAATTTAGACTTTATTAAAGCTTTGCTTATAAGCAAAAAGGAGGTTCAAATTACCATGACAATGGATGAAACAATCAAGCGTATAAATGAATTATATCATAAATCTAAGGCTGAAGGTCTTAGTGAGGATGAGAAAGCTGAACAGCAGATACTCAGAAGAAAATATATTGACAGTGTTAAAAATAATTTACGTGGTCAGCTTGAAGGTATGACTATCGAAAGACCTGATGGCACTGTAGAGGAAGTTAAGAAATGTAACAAGAAGTAGCAGTCTGGCAAGTATTAACCGTATAGTAAAAAAATAACAGACTAACAAAAATTAACTATTTTGAAGAAATGATGTTATGATAAAATATCAGTAAAGCTAAGCATTATAAAGTTATAATATTTAACATAAAAGGAGGACTTTAAGCTAAGTCCTCCTTTTTTATGATTTTCTTTTAAGTTTTTCAAAGGGTATCTGAGCAAGACAGATTGCCACAAAAATCAAGCCACAGCCTGAAAGCTCTCTTGCTGACATTCTTTCACCGAGTATTATCGCTCCTGCTATAACCGAAAATACCGACTCTAAGCTCATCAACAGCGAAGCTACTGTAGGATTTAGTCCGTCCTGTCCAATTATCTGAAGCGTGTAAGCCACTCCGCATGAAAAGATTCCTGCATATAAAATTGGAATCCAGGCATCTAATGTTGTAAAGGCCGGTGCCCATGCCCTTATTCCTGAAATTGAATGCTTCATGTCTATGAAAAAGGTAGGAAAACAGCCCAATATTCCGGAAACGAAAAACTGTATGCATGAAAGTCTGACTCCGTCACAAATCGGTGAAAACTTATCCACGAATAAAATCTGAAATGAAAAAAGTAATGCACAGATAATAATGAGAATATCAGAGGTTGCAAGGCTCATTCCATCACCCATGCACAATCTATAAAGACCGACGAGTGCAAGCAATACGCCTATCCAAATGTTCCATCCACATTTTTTTCCTATAAAAATTCCAATTATTGGGACTAATAAAATATAGGTTGCAGTCAGGAAGCCTGCCTTTCCTGCTCCTGAGCCCAAATAAATACCGACCTGCTGGGTAGTTGATGCAAGAAATAATGCAATTCCACAGCAGATTCCACCCTTTAGAAGTGTTCGTTTTTCTTCTTTTGTTTTTGGCTTTTTTGAGCTTAATCCCAATGAATCTAAAATTTTAATTACAGGTATAAGCACAAGACCTCCAAGTAAGGATCTTATGCAGTTAAAGCTGTAGGGACCTACAGCATCTCCACCCTTGCTTTGAGCCACAAAGGCTATACCCCAGATAAATGCTGTCAAAACCAGCAAAAATGAATTACGAATTTTTTTATTCATTTTGGCCTCTTTTGTATTTATAAAATACTTGATAAAAATGCTTTGGTTCTTTCATTTTGAGGGTTATTGAAAA
>CAZVBH010000030.1:0-7265 GCA_964625275.1 uncultured Lachnoclostridium sp. | reverse complement strand
TATAAAATACTTGATAAAAATGCTTTGGTTCTTTCATTTTGAGGGTTATTGAAAATCTGCTCAGGTGCGCCCTCTTCAGCGATAACTCCGTCTGCCATAAAGAGAACTCTGTCTGCTACCTCTCGTGCAAAGCCCATTTCATGAGTTACGCAAAGCATTGTCATTCCCTGCTTTGCAAGGTCTTTCATAACCTGAAGAACATCACCAACAAGCTCAGGATCTAGTGCCGAGGTTGGTTCATCAAAAAGCATAATCTCAGGCTTCATCGCAAGTGCCCTTGCAATGGCAACTCTCTGCTGCTGACCTCCTGAAAGTCTGTTAGGATATTCGTCTGCCTTATCCTTTAAGCCAACACTTTCAAGAAGCCTGAGTGCTTCCTCTCTTACCTCATCCTTATTTTCCTTCTTCACCGTAACCGGTGCAAGCATGACATTTTCAAGGACAGTTTTGTGTGGAAAAAGATTAAATCTTTGGAAACACATTCCCATTTCAAGAAGAAGCTTCTGCTGAGTTTCTTTATCGATTCTGTGTACGGTTTTATCATTCTCTCTGTGAAGGAATAAATCTCCTCTTACAAAAATCTTTCCACTTGTTATTTTTTCCAGCTGATTAAGTGAACGAAGATAGGTCGATTTACCGGCTCCTGATGGACCGATAATTACTATAACCTCTCCCTTTTTCACCTTTAAATTTATGTCTTTTAAAACCTCAAGAGAGCCAAAGCTTTTGCTTACATGCTCTGTCTCAAGAATATATTCATAGTTATCCATCTTTTCGTCCTTTCACTCAATTGAACTTTCCCAGGTATTTCTACTCATAAACTGAAAATTTAGCTTCTATCTTATTAAAAACAAATGAGAAAATTGCCGTTATAATAAGATAAATTACAAGTGCAGGTACAAATACCAGATAAGAGCCTTCACTGGTCATTATGTTCTTGGATATTGTTGTAATATCCATAAGAGAGATTGCAAATACTAAGGAGGCATCCTTTAATACCATAATAAATTCATTACATACAGGTGGAATCATTCTTCTGACAGACTGTGGAATAATGACCTTTCTCATGGTCTGTCCGTAAGACATTCCCAAAGCCTTCGCAGCTTCAAACTGTCCCTTATCAATTGACTGAATTGCAGCTCTTACAATTTCAGCACAATATGCGCCCGAATTAAGGCCAAATGCTATAAGTGCAGCTATAAATGCTCCTTTATATACCGCCTCGGTATCACCTGAAGCGAAAAGATCTCGCCATGCAAAGCCAAAGATTCCCGGAATTGAAAAATAGATTACAAAAAGCTGAATAAGCAGTGGAGTTCCTCTGAAGAAGAATATGTAACCACTACAAATTTTATTTAAAAACTTTCTTTTTGAAATCTTGCCCAATGCCAAAAAGATACCTAAAAAGACACCTATTATGATTGTCAGAGTGGTAAGAAGAATGGTAAGCTTTGCTCCATGCATTACATTTTCGCCACATCCAAGCATTCTGTAGGTATAATTTATCATCTGACCTGTTACCTTTGCCGCTCCCTCATCTGCCTTGAATACATGGCCTGCAAAGCCGACAAATTTTTCTGTCTTTGCGCTGGCACCTGAGGATGAGAAGGAACAATAATTGATTATCCATAAGCTGTTATAGGTAATTGTTATGTGCTTTCTTGAACTGGTTTCATCCTGAGCAATAAGCTTTTGCATGCTTTCTGATGCCTGGCTTTTCATTTGTGCCTCTGATGGCTTCATAGCTGAAAGAATTATACAGACAATAAGTATAATAATGACTGCAAAAACTGTTCTTTTGGTCTTTTTTGTCCAATTTTTTATATCTGCTATTTTCTTTAAAGTCTTCATCCGACAATCTCCTGACTTAAAATTCCGGAGAGGCCTGCCTTAGTATGGAAGTCTCTCCGGAATTATTCCCAATTTTATTCCTCTGTATCTGCTCCCGAACCAAACCAATAATCATAGGTTTCATCAATGAAGCCATCCTCTTCCATCTGTGCAAGAGCTTCATTTATTGCTGTCTGAATGGCGGTATCACCCTTAGCCATTGCAATACCGAACTGCTCTGCTTCTTCATTGTCCTTATAAACGATTTTATATTTATCAGGCTGAGAAGCAACATAACCATCTGCAACGGTACTGTCAACTACGATAGCATCAATTTCATTATTAGTAAGCTGTGTAAAGCAGGTTGTAACCTTTTCATTAGCTACTATTTCAATATCAATTGTACCGGTAGACTTGTAATCAGACATAAGAATATCAGAGGTTGTTTCCTTCTGAAGTCCGATAGTCATGCCATCAAGATCCTTAAATGAAGTAATATCAAGAGTTGAATCTGCAGGAAGTACAACTGCCTGGTAGTTGTTGATGTAAGGTGTTGAGAAATCCATTGTTGCAAGTCTGTCATCAGTTATTGTACATGCTGAGCATACGACATCATAGTTGACACCGATACCTGCAAAGATTCCATCCCAGGCTGTGTTGATAATGTTTACCTGAAGACCAAGTCTTTCGGCAACCTCAGAAATGATATCAACATCAAAGCCGATTGGAGTGGTTCCATCATCTGCAAAATTTTCAAATGGAGGATAGCCAACCTCACAGCCAACTGTAAGTACACCGTCATTCATGAGTGTTACATTTGAAATATCAATTGTACTTTCTGTCTTTTTGTTGTCTGAGGATGAATCAGTGCTGCCAGATTCATTACCGCTGCCTCCACAGGCAGTAAACATACTAAGTGTCATAGTCGCAGTTAAGGCCAATGCAAATGCCTTTTTCAAATTTTTCATAAGTCCCTCCTAGATTAAAAAAAGTCATAAAAACAAAAAAAGACAATGGGAAAACCCCATCGTCTTCTAATTTAAGATATTAATATAAATTTAGGACGATGTCAAGTATTAAAAAGGAAAACCCCGCTTAAAAAAGTGGGGTTTTCGATTATATAAGAAATTTTATTTTGTTGCTTTCTTAGGCTCAGCATCAACCTTAACCTTCTCAAGATGCCAGATATCCTGTACATACTCTTCGATTGTACGGTCTGATGTGAATTTACCTACGTGAGCTACCTGAAGCATTGCCTTCTTTGCCCAGCCTTCTTCATCACGATAAGCCTCTTCAACTCTCTTCTGTGCTTCTGCATATGAACGGAAGTCCTTGAGGATGAAGTACTGATCTGCACGATCATAGGTTCCATCAAGAAGTGAAGTATAGATTTCTCTGAAAAGCTCTGTATCATCCGGTGAATAGAAGCCGTTAATCATCTGTGTCATTACCTGACGGATGTCTGAATCAGTATTGTAGATTTCACGTGGCTGATATCCGCCATTATTCTCATAATTGATTACTTCATCAGATGAAAGACCAAAAATGAAGGCATTGTCTGCGCCAACCTCGTCAACGATTTCAACATTAGCACCATCCATTGTTCCAAGTGTTACGGCACCATTTAACATGAACTTCATGTTACCTGTACCTGAAGCCTCCTTAGAAGCTGTAGAAATCTGCTCTGAAACATCAGCTGCTGCAAAAATCCACTCAGCATTAGATACGCGGTAATTCTCGATGAATACAACCTTAATCTTATTATTGATTGACTTATCATTATTAACTACATCTGCAACACTGTTGATGAGCTTGATGATGAGCTTTGCACGACGATATCCTGCTGAAGCCTTAGCACCAAAAATAAATGTTCTTGGATAGAAGTCCATATCAGGATTTGCCTTAATCTGGTTGTAGAGATACATAACATGCATGATATTGAGAAGCTGTCTCTTGTATTCATGAAGTCTCTTTACCTGTACATCAAAGATTGAACGAGGATCAACCTCAATTCCGTTATGCTCCTTGATATATTCAGCAAGACGAAGCTTGTTCTGATATTTGATATTCATGAATTCCTTCTGGCTCTTCTTGTCATCTACATAAACAGCGAGCTCCTTCATGTGATCGAGATTTGTAATCCACTCATCACCAATCTTTGAAGTTACCCAATCTGCAAGAAGTGGGTTTCCATGAAGAAGGAATCTTCTCTGTGTAATACCATTTGTCTTGTTGTTGAATTTCTCAGGCCAAAGCTGATAGAAATCCTTTAACTGCTCGTTCTTTAAGATTTCTGTATGAAGCTTTGCAACACCATTTACACTGAAGCCTGCAACGATTGCAAGATTTGCCATCTTAACCTGACCATCCATGATGATTGCCATCTTTTCAATCTTTGAATAATCTCCAGGATACTTATTCTGAAGAAGGATAATGAAACGACGGTTGATTTCTTCAACAATCTGGTAGATACGTGGAAGAAGTCTGCTAAAGAGCTCAAGTGGCCATTTTTCAAGTGCTTCTGCCATGATTGTATGGTTGGTATATGCACAGCACTTATTTGTAATTTCCCAAGCCTCATCCCAGCTTAAGTAGTAATCATCCATGAGGATTCTCATAAGCTCAGGAACAGTAACTGTAGGATGTGTATCATTTAACTGGAATACAACCTTCTCAGGAAGCTTGCGGATATCATCATGGTTCTCCATGAATTTTGCAACTGCTCTCTGAATTGATGCAGATACGAAGAAATACTGCTGTTTAAGTCTTAATTCCTTACCTGCATAATGGTTGTCATTAGGATAGAGTACCTCACAAATTGTATGAGCAAGGTTCTGCTGCTCTACTGCCTTGTGATAGTCACCTTTATCAAATTCTGCAAGATTGAAATCAACAATAGCTTCTGCATCCCAGATACGAAGTGTATCTACTACATGATTGCCATAGCCTACGATTGGATAATCATAAGGGATTGCACGTACTGACTGATAATTTTCCTGAATGAAATGCTCTCTGCCATTATCATCCTTCTCATAACGAACATAGCCGCCGAATTTAACCTCGCAAGCATATTCTGAACGCTTAATTTCGAATGGGTTGCCATCCTTTAACCACTCATCAGGCATTTCTACCTGGAAGCCGTCAACGATGCCCTGCTTGAACATACCATACTTGTAACGTACACCACATCCATAAGCCGGATAGCCTAAGGTTGCAAGTGAATCAAGGAAGCATGCTGCAAGACGTCCGAGACCACCATTACCAAGAGCTGGATCCGGCTCCTGCTCTTCAATATTTTCAAGGTCAATTCCCATTTCATCAAGAGCACTCTTGATGTCCTTGTTAGCCTTAAGGTTGATAATGTTATTACCTAAGGCACGTCCCATAAGGAATTCCATTGAAAGATAGTAAACTGTCTTTGCGTCCTTTTCTTCGATTTCCTTCTGTGTAGCTGCCCAATCATCTACAATGTAGTCCTTTACTGCATAAGCTACAGCCTGGTAAATCTGCTGCTGTGAAGCGTCATCAACCGTTCTACGATAGAAGGTCTTTAAATAGTCCTGTACGCTCTTCTTGAATTCTTTCTTGTTAATCTGCATCTCTTTCCTCCATTCTGTCATTACTGACATTTACGAACACCGATGGTTACACCCTCACCATTGAGTGTCCATTCTTTGTTAAATTCCTCGGTCGCATCATACTCGATTTCGTTCGCCATGACAACTCGCTTAACCTCGGCTTCATTCTTTCTGACAATATCGGCAATCTTAGCATTTTCGCTAATTCCAACAACGATTTTGTCCATAACCTCAAAGCCTGAATCCTTACGCATTGTCTGAATCTTGGAAATAACTTCTCTTACAAATCCCTCTTCGATTAATTCGTCTGTAAGATTTGTGTCGAGCACAACTGTAACCCCTTTGTCTGAAGCAGAAACATAACCTTCCTTCTGAGCAGATTCAATCAAAAGGTCTTCTCTGGCAATTTTCTCCTCCACACCCTCGAGCGTAATGGTAACTGAATCAGTCTCATTAAGCTCTGATATAGCTTTTGCGCTATCCAGTGAAGCAAGTATCTCTTTAACGGCATTAATCTGTTTTCCAAATCTCTTGCCGAGTGTACGAAGCTGTGGCTTAAAGCTATAGCTTGTGAAATCACTCACATCATCACTGAAAATAACTTTTTTAACGTTAAGTTCATCTTCAATAATTTCTACATAGAAATCATCGAGAGCCTTATCGCTTTTAACATACATTGTAGCTATTGGCTGACGCTGCTTAATGTTGGCAGTATTTCGGCAGGCACGTCCAAGCACAACTGCTTTGAGTACCTCCTCCATGTCAGCTTCAAGCTCTTTGTCGATCCACTCCTCTTTTACTGTAGGGAAATCGCAAAAATGAACGCTCTCAGGAGCATTCTTATCTATACTGCAGACAAGATTTCTATATATGTCCTCAGTCATAAAAGGTATCATAGGTGCTGCTGTCTTTGCAATTGTAACAAGTGCAGTATAAAGTGTCATATAGGCATTAATCTTATCCTGCTCCATGCCCTTTGCCCAGAATCTGTCACGACAGCGACGTACATACCAGTTACTCATTTCATCTACAAAATCATCAAGAGCTCTTCCTGCCTCAGGAATCATATAAGAATCAAGATTCTTATCTACCTCTCCGACTACCGTATTTAGCTTTGAAAGAAGCCATTTGTCCATTACAGGAAGCTTATCATAGTCAAGGGTATACTTTGTAGCGTCAAAATTATCAATATTTGCATAAAGCACGAAGAATGCGTAGGTATTCCAGAGCGTACCCATAAACTTGCTCTGACCTTCTTTAACTGCCTTATCATGGAAACGGTTTGGAAGCCAAGGTGCTGAGTTGGTATAGAAATACCATCTGATTGCATCTGCACCATGAGCCTCTAAGGCTGTGAAAGGATCCACTGCATTGCCCTTTGACTTACTCATCTTCTGACCTTCACCGTCAAGTACGAGTCCGAGTACAATTACATTTTCGTAAGGTGCTTTGTTAAAGAGCAGGGTTGATTCAGCCATAAGTGAATAGAACCATCCTCTTGTCTGGTCAACAGCCTCTGAAATAAACTGTGCAGGGAACTGCTGTTCAAATTTATCCTTATTTTCAAATGGATAATGATGCTGTGCAAAAGGCATCGCACCACTATCAAACCAGCAGTCAATAACCTCAGGTACTCTGTGCATCAGCTTGCCACATTTTGGACAAGGAATTTCAACTGCATCAATATATGGTCTGTGAAGCTCGACATTTTTATTATCAGGATTGCCACTCTTTTCGGCGAGCTCTTCTCTTGAACCAATTGACATCATTTCGCCACATTCACAGGTCCAGATATTGAGTGGAGTTCCCCAATAACGGTTACGGGAAATACCCCAGTCCTGAATATTTTCAAGCCAG
>CAZVBH010000029.1:0-24552 GCA_964625275.1 uncultured Lachnoclostridium sp. | reverse complement strand
ATGGAACTAAGACATATAAAACTTCAGAGGTTGAAATGCCTATAAACTAAAAAAAAGCGGTTCGGGGTGTACCCGAACCGCTTTTTTTATTATAAGTATCAAAGCGGATATTCCTGGTCTGCTTCGCTACTTGCTCATAACCTTAAAGCCACTTCTCAGATAAGGTTAAAACATTCTGAATACTCCAATAACTTTTCCAAGAATCTGGACATCCTCGAAGATAAAAGGATCCATAAAATCATTTTCTGGCTGGAGTCGGATATGACCATCTTCTTTATAGAAGGTCTTTACTGTAACAGAATCATCAATTAAAGCTACGACATAATCTCCGTTAGAGGCAAAGCTTTGTTGCTGTACAATAATTTCATCGCCATCCAAAATACCGGCATTTATCATGCTGTCGCCTTTGACCTTAAGCATAAAGGTTTGGGCATTAGGCATAAGCTCAACGGGAATAGGAAAGTAGTCCTGAATATTTTCAACGGCAAGAATTGGCTCACCGGCTGTAACCGTTCCGATGATTGGTACATTTACAACCTCTCGTCTGGTAAGATTAAAATTATCATCTATAATTTCAATTAATCTGGATTTGTTTCCTTCTCGTCTGATATATCCCTTTTTTTCAAGAGCATTCAGGTGAGAAAATACGGATGCAGTAGAGCTCAAGCCGACCTTAGCACCAATGTCTCTAACTGTTGGCGGAATTCCTTTGCTTAAAATTTCTGATTTTATAAATTCAAGAATTTCAATCTGTCTTTGAGATAAATCACTATAATCTGATTTCATTTTGTAAACCTCCATTTTGCAATATTTTTTAGTATTATCTATAGCTTTTACTTTATAATCTTTTATATGATAACATATTTAAAGAAAAATTGCAAACAAATGTTCAAGCAATTTTATATATTTATTTATATAAATCATAGTAAAAAAGGATGTAATAAAATAAATTTTAAATGAACAGAAATATTAATAAGTTTGCGTTATATATTAATTGAATTCTTTGTCATATTGTGATACTATAATTGTGGGTGCCACCATAATGGTAGGCGGTTGGCCTTCTGCGGAGGGACTGTGACCCTCCGTTTACATAGAAACTCATAGGAGAATCTGACGAAAGGAGGGCCAAGCCATGGATATTTTAGGACTCATTGCAGTGTTAAGCTTTGGCTTAACCTGTTTCAGTATAGGATATACAATAGGTAAGGATAATAACAAGACACAAAAATAGCCGCCATACCCTGGAAAGTTGTGCGACTATTTTTTTATCAAACAATTAACTAGGCCAACCGTTTATCGGTGGCATCTTTTCTACGTTTAGTATAGCATTGTTTTGCCTATTATACAAGTGGCAAATTTGAGTCTTTCTAAAAGAATTACTAAAAGGGGTATATTGTGAGAAGGGTTAATTCTAAAATTAATAGGGCAATAGAGGATTATAGTAATTCCGGAATTTATCTGCCCATAATGGATGATACAAAGCAGACAATCAGAGAGAAGTCTGCCAAATGTCTTTGGAATGCTCTAATCACATTTTTATTTTTGATTAGCTTTTCTGGTTTATTCATTGATGCTTTTGAACTTCCCTGCAATAATTTTGCTCTATTCATTATAGAAGCAATCACCTCGGTATTTTTTTCATTCCTTTATATTAATCGTTTTACCTTTAATTTTGGTTATGTATTTATGCTATTATTTACTATTTTTATTATTGCCACAATGTATATGATAGTAAATAGTGGTTTTAGTGCAATCTTAAATTTGATGATTGTCAAAGTTGATGATGTAATGAATCTTCCGGCATTACGTGAATTTACTGAATTTTATTCAGATAGAAATATCTCAATCACTTCATGTCTGGCTGTTATAAATATTTTAATTGCCTGTATCTTAAATATGTGGGTAGCCAGAAGAAAGTCTCCATTATTTTTAATTCTAACCTCAGCAATCTTTGTGATAATGTCTTCCTATCTGGAGGATGATGTAAATTTTATTTATATTATCATTCTGGCAGTAGCATTTTGTATTTATTTATATACACGGTCAAATGACGGCATTGCAGCAGTTTATAAGAATTTTAAACCCTTCAGTCTTCATAAAAAGACCTTGAATTTAGAAGATAGAAGTATTGAAAAAAGGGGAAATTTGATATTTGCTTTAACATTTGCCCTCGTGAGCCTTTTTATAACTTTGATTTTGGTTTCCTTTGCCGGGGACTATTACTTTACAAAAGCTTCTTCTTTAAAATCTAAAACTGATAATATTGTTTACAATGTAGCATGGCATGGTATTTCTGCCCTTTGGAATGATGATATTGGCTCCGGTGGTGTGAATAATGGCAGCTTCGGCAATGTCAACTCTATTTCTTATGACGGTAATACTGATTTGGAGGTTTCTTTTGTGCCATATTCTTCAGAGCCTGTTTATCTTAGGTCCTATGTGGCTGATTATTACAACAATCAGGATAATAAGTGGGAGAGTAGCTTTTATCAGTATGCTAACAGTGGTGGCTTATATAAAATACTTGCCATTGATGCTGAGGATGAGGACGGTAAATCTGCAAATGCTACCATGATAATCAAAAATGTCGATGCCGGTGCCAGTCTTAGCATTTATCCATATTATGTTAGTGACGCTACGATTAGTCTTTCAACAATTGTTCAGGGGAGCTCCAGGTCATTCAGTTATATAGCAAATTTAAATTCTCTGCTTTCTTTAAAAAAAGTTATAAAAAATAATTATATGTTTACTGATTTTGTAAGCGAGGATTATCTAAAAAATGAGTATCTTCAGATACCTGATGAAATCGAAGCTGAGCTTAAGGAAATTTGCGAAGAAGAGGGCTTTTCAGGTGGTACACGTTCAGTTATTGAACAAATACAGGATTATTTTTCAAGTAACTATGAATATACCTTAAGTCCCGGTGCTACACCTTCAAATAAAGACTTCGTTTTATACTTCCTGGAAGAGCAGAAAAAAGGCTTTTGCGTTCATTTTGCGTCTGCAGCCTGCCTGCTTTTAAGAGAGATGGGTATTCCGGCGAGATATTGCGAAGGCTATTGCTTTGATACATCAGTTTATGAGGATGCAGTTTTATTTTCTTACTCAGATGATTATAAGATGTATGAAGGTACAATAGATTCCTGGTATGAGGGATATTCTGAAATTAATTATACTGAGCCGGTTTCTGTCGATCTTACCGATGCTAATGCTCATGCCTGGGTTGAGGTTTATTATGCCGATGCAGGCTGGGTTCCCTTTGAGTTTACTGTTGGCAGTTATTCTGAGGATGAAAGCAGTCTAAGCTTTCTTAATTCTTTATCAGCTGTTAGCTCTGTCGGCGAGAGTACGGGTAATGCATTAAATGCTGTTTCAAATTTTTCGAATTCATCCTTAGTTCAAGGCGTGAAGAGCATTTTTACTTCGGCTTTTACACATTTTGTTCAGGGAGTTTTATTAATTATAATTTGTCTGCTCGTATATAAAAGGCTGTTAATTTCTTACAGACTTTATTATTGCAAAGCAGAAAAAAGAGTTATTTATCAATACAGGCGACTGGTTTCCACTGCTGTTAAAATCTTAAGAAAATCTAAAGAAACTAATTATGATTTAGAGGTGGTAATTAGTCATGATGTGTTATATAATATTTTAGTCTGCAATTTTGGGTTTACAGATAATGAAGCTGCTGAGCTTATGGATTCCTACAAGGATTTTAATTACAGTGAGGCTTCAAATGAAAATATTTCTGATATAACAGGAAGATTTAAAAAAGCATTAAAAAAAATTAGAAGGAGAGGGCAGTGATGACAGATAATCGCAAATTAAATCTGGAAATTAATTCGATTTTAAAGGAAGTAAAAAAGGTACTTAAGGGCAAGGATGATATAATTGTATCGGTAGTTACAGCAATGCTTGCCGGTGGACATGTACTTCTTGAAGATATTCCAGGAGTTGGAAAGACCACACTTGCGGTTTCTCTTTCCAAGTGTCTTTCAATGGATTACAGAAGAGTTCAGTTTACACCTGATGTTCTTCCAAGTGATCTTGTCGGATTCAATATGTATAATAATAAAACAGGTACCTTTGATTACAGAGAAGGTTCAGTTTATTGTAATTTTCTTTTGGCTGATGAAATTAACCGTACATCACCAAAGACGCAGTCAGCACTTCTCGAGGTAATGGAGGAGGGCAAGGCTACAGTTGATGGTGTTACCCGTCCTTTACCAAATCCTTTCGTTGTTCTTGCAACTCAGAATCCATTTGGCTCAGCCGGTACTCAGAAGCTTCCTGAGTCCCAGCTTGACAGATTCATGATTTGTCTTTCACTGGGATATCCTGATCATGCTTCAGCTGTTGATATTCTTTCAAATAATGTAAAAGAAAAGCCTGAGGTTTATCCGGTAATGAGTATAGGTGGCTTTTTAATGGCGCAAAGAAATGTGGAGGCCATATTTGTTGATTCAAGCATAGCAGATTTCGTGGCTCGTTTTTGTGAAAATACAAGAAAGCATCAGCTTGTTAGTCTGGGAGTCAGCCCTCGTGGCTCTATCGCTTTGCTTAAAATGGCAAAGGCCACAGCTTATATTTATGGAAGAAATTATGTTGTGCCTGATGATGTGATTTGCAATATTGATGCTGTTTGTGGACACAGACTCGTTTTATCGCCTCGTGCAAAAGCTGCAAAAATGTCTGCTAAGGATGTACTTAAAGAGGTACTAAGCTCAACACCATTACCTAAGATGTAAAGTGGAGGATGTTGCTTTGAAGATTAACATTAAAGGTCTGATAGGATATATTCTCACCTTTGCACTAATGCTTTTTTTATTTTGGTTTAATCATAGAAGAATTATTCTTTTCTTTATCGTAGCAATGGTTATGTATCTTGTTACAGCCATTATAATGCTAAGACGAAATTTTCCCATACCTGAAATGCGCCTTACCACTTCTGAAGCGAATATTAGGGCAGGAGAGAGAATAACAATCATCTGTAGCTTAAGCTATGATCACTATTTCCCTTTTTCTAAAATTGATGTCCTTTATAAGCTGGGACACAGAAATCAGGATAATAAATTTGAAATTAGCGAGGTCTACAATATTTTTCATGGTACAAATAGTTATAGCTTTGATATAAAGCTCGATTATTGTGGAATTTATGAAATCAAGTGCGAGCATGTTTATTTTTATGACCTGCTCGGCATATTTGCAAGGAAAATAAAGGAGCTCCCATCGGCGGATGCAATTGTTCTGCCTAAGGCAATTGATGTTTTTTCAGAAATAAAGGCAAGTGTACTGGATGATGAAGAAGATATTTACAGTGACCCAAGTGCCGGCACCGATGTTTCTGAAATTAAGGAGTTTCGTGAATATAGAGAGGGAGACCGACTTTCTCAGGTCCACTGGAAGCTTTCTACAAAATCTGAGGATTTGGTTGTAAAGGAGTATGCAAGGCAGGCCGGAGTTAATATTGTAATTGCATGCGATGGCTCATATACAGACTTAAAGAGCCTTACGGCTTATTTTGAGCTTTTAAGCAGCATAGGCATGTCTTTGCTTGCCGATGAAGAATACTTTGAATTAGCCTATTTAAGCGCCTCAGCTGGCGATTTAATAAATGTGAGAGTAGATAATTCTTATGATTTGAATATTGCAATTTCAGATATGTATTATAATATGCTCAAGGCTACAACTATTGAGCTTGAGGAATTTTACAAAATGAATTCTGGCAAGTCAAAGCTTTTATATTTGACTGCTGACGTATTGGATGACAGATTTTATAATCAGCTTGTCAAATATAAGGATTCTAAGCTTTATGCAGCTGTTATCTAACCTTATCTGACTTTTCAGCATCCATACATTCATTGGCAAATTTATCGGAGAAGTTATTGGTTTATGAGTAGAATGAATAAAATAAATCAAAAGTTAGAAAAAAGTGGAATTATTTTAGCTGATAATGAACCACGTAAGCTTGGCGGACTAACTAAAATAAAGGAATGTCTGTGGGTGGCTTTGACTACTTTTTTCATTGTATATGGACTTTCCGGTATTTTTTTGACAGGCTTTAGCATGCCATATAAAAATGTAAGTCTCGTTTTCTATATTATGCTTTCAGCTATGGCATTTTCAATGATACGTTTCAATCTCATAACTTATTTTGTGGGTTATGCGGGATGTATAGGCTACATAGTTTACTACACTGTAAAAAATTATGAGGATTTTACAAATGGCATTAATGCCATTATGAATATATGTATTGAAACCTGCGATAACATCTTTACGCTGCCGTTTGTGCGCACATACATGGAAACAAATACAGACAGAGAGGAAACTGTAACTACAGCTATGATAATGATATGTATGGTTGCTGCCTGTGTAGTTTCCTTATTGCTTGTATATAAATATTCAGTAGGATTTATTATCTTTATTTCACTTATTGTTATTGAATTTTCAATTTATCTTACAGATTACTACGAGCCTAAGTATTTTCTTGTATTATTTTGGGGCATAGCTCTTTATATTTTCACGCTACAAAATAATAAATTACCACTGCCTCTGACATCGAAATTAAAAACATATTCCTTTAAACGTAAACTAATTGTCAGCAGAAAGAGAGTAGTCAGTAAAAAAAATAATTTGCTTTGCTCATTTGCTTTGGCTGTCGCAATTTATTTAGTATTTTTAATTGTCGCATTTTTTGTTCCGGCTAAATTTACAGCTAAAAACTCGACTCTTAAGGATAAAACAGATGATATTGTATATACTGTTGCCTATAAAGGAATTGAGGCATTATTTAAAAGGGAAATTGAGTCTGCAGCTGATAATAACAATGGTAGTACACCTGGAGCCTTTGGAAATGTCGCGCAGATGAAGTATACCGGAACAACAGAGCTTCAGATTGCTTTTGTTCCTTATTCTACGGACAGTATCTATTTACAGACCTTTTGTGCCTCAACCTATGACGGTGAAAACAGACAGTGGACAAATGCACTTACACATATAATTGAAATAGATAAATTTAATAACAGCTTATCCAGTCTTGGAAATAATTATAATACAGATTATCAATCTATCCTTGACTATATGTTTAACCATCCAAATTCTTATGAAACTGATAAAGATGAAAAAATTGCAGAAGCCTCAATGTATATTAAAAACGTAGCTGATGAAAGTGCAAATTATGTACTTCCATATTACGCTGACAGCGAAGCTCTAGGTACAATTTACAATAAAGAAGGAGGCACTTACGGAAGCTTAAATGTAGAAGATTCAACAGTAATATCATATCATCCATGGTTTGATAATATAGATGAGATTAAGAATTGCGATTTTGGTGATAGCACTGAAGATAGCATATACATAAATAATTCATCTGAATACGATGAAGATATATATTCAGATGTTTCAAGCTATATATCCTCTCAATATACGTCTGTGGCCAATTATGCATATTCAAGTGAATTTTTAGCCGTACCTGATAATATTCAGTCTACACTAGAGCAAATATGTGAAGATGAAGGATTTTCAGGAACTACTGAAGATATTGTAGAACAGATACAAGATTATTTTGAAGACAATTTTACTTATACACTTAGTCCCGGAGTTACGCCGGTGGGAGAAGATTATGTTGAATATTTCCTTACACAGCAGAAGCAGGGACTATGTGTACATTTTGCTTCTTCAGCCTGCTTGCTGCTGCGGACCTTAGGTATTCCTGCAAGATATTGCGAAGGCTATCGTATAGATTCTGACGAATTTTATAATAAAAAATTACAGATATCTGCAGATGACTTAACCACATATTTTGGCACAAATGCAACTACTGACAGTCTTTATGATGGTTATACAGCTTCAAAATTAGGTGACCTACCTGTATTGGTAAATGTTACAGATGAAGATGCACATGCCTGGGTTGAAGTATATTATGATGGCGTTGGCTGGGTACCGGTTGAATTTACCGTTGCACAAACTGCATCAAGTCGATTTTCTGTAGTAAATTCTAATGGAAAAGTTGATATAGGCAATTTCCCCGGCGCTAAGATAATAAATGCAATTATTAATTTTATTATAAGCATAATTAACAATATTTGGACTATAGTGATTATATTGGTAATATGCATAATACTTTATAAGAGATTTACTCTTAGGTATCGTTTGTTTTATGCACCGGCAAAACAAAGGGTGAACAATCAGTATAATTATATTGTATTAATGCTTAAACAAGACTTAAAAAGAAAATTTTACGATACTCACAAGAAAAATAAGTATCCGATAAATCCTAGTGAAATTGTTATTAGTCGTAATAAGCTTCAGGTTATTTTGATAGGAACATATAAATGTAAACGTTCAACTATAAGAAAGCTGCTTGATTATTATGAATTTTATAATTATGGACCGGCTGACGAATTCGATAATGGATTTAGAATGACAAAGAATTTTTCTGCATTCACTGAATGGTTTAGCACTAAAGTACCAATACATATGAGGCTGTATTATAAATTTATGCTTAAAAAGCCTAAAAAGGATTTACCGGGATGGATTATAAAGCTGATTGAAAGATCAAAAAAGGCTGTTGCTCAAATAAAATATAGGTTCGGTTAAATGCTGAACCTATGAAGAGCAGTATATATAACTATCGGAAAAATATCAGTTTTTCCGATAAATACCTTGCAAAAAAGAGTGTTGAGGCTTATAATATAATTAATGACGGCTTCGGCCTGAATATTAACTATGGTTTTGCTCATATATGATATTGAAAAAACCTTGAAACCTATGAGCACAACTAAATAATAACATTTAAGCCGACATCTGGTTTAAGTTAATATGATTATAATATAGGAGCTATTTATGGGCAAAAATTCAGATTATTATAAGGAAAAGGCTTATCTGCAAAAAGAAAAACTTCAGGAGCTTCTTGCTGAGCTTCCTGACTTTGCGAGAAAATTTATTAATGATAAAAGGCTTCGTACTCAGACAAGTACGCTTATCCAATATTGTTATGATATCTTAACATTTTACAGATATTTAATTAGTGTTAATCCCTTGTACAAAAATTATACAACCAGGGATTTTACTTATGATGACATGAAAAAGCTTACTGCTGAGGATGTCGTTGAATATCAGCTTTATCTTGAATATAATTCTCCTAAAAATGGTGAAAAACATGAAAATGGCAAACGTGCCATTGCCCGCAAAATGTCACCTCTTAGGGGAATGTTTCAGTATCATTATGAGCACGAAAATATTGACAGTAATCCTATGACCTTGGTCAAGCTGCCTTATCTTAAGAAAGATAAAAATATTATCAGATTAAATTCTGAGGAGGTTTCTGATGTATTAAATTGTGTAGACAATATTACGGGATCTACAAGTGATCATATGTCAAAATTTAGAGAAAAGACAAAAAACAGAGATTTGGCCATTATGACACTTTTACTGGGTACCGGTATGCGTGTATCGGAATGTGCAGGTCTGGATCTTAATGATGTAAATTTCACCGAAAATTCTTTAGTCATTGTTCGAAAAGGCGGCGGTCAGGATGTAATTTACTTTGGTGATGAGGTAGCTGAGGCTTTACTTAATTATATTGATGGAGACAGAGCTAAGGTTAATCCTCTTGAAGGTCATGAACAGGCACTCTTCTACAGTCTCCAAAATAAAAGAATCAGTGTGGATGCTATTGAAAAGCTGGTTAAAAAATTTGGTAAAATTGCCGTACCTAATAAGAAAATTACACCACACAAGCTTAGAAGCACTTACGGAACGGCTCTATATCGTGAAACCGGCGACATCAGACTTGTTGCTGACGTACTTGGCCATGAAAATGTAAATACTACTGTTCAGTATTATGCAGCTATTGAGGATGAACATAAACGCAGTGCTGCAGGTGTAGTCAAGATGCGCTCTAGCAATAATAATAGTAATCAATAAATTTATTATCTAAATATTTCTATTGTGCTTAATAAAAAATGCAGGCAGCGCCTGCATTTTTTTATTTCCAGCTATAAACAATACCATGAATTGTCTCTTTTAAGACTACAGGTAAGAAAGGCTTTGTGACATAATCTTCAATGCCAATTTCTAAAGCCTTCTTTATAGTTTCAAGATTTTTATCAGCAGTCATTAGTACAACGGGAACATTATTCTTTTCCTTTATTTGAGTATAAAGCTCAAATTCGTTAACATCTGGCATCATTAAATCAAGAAGTATCAAATCTACGTCTGTAGTATCAAGTATTTCAAGGGCATCATGAGCTTTAAGTGCTGTTAAAACCTCGTAGCCCGGTTCATCCCTGAAGATTTGCTCAACCATTCTAAGATTTATTGCTTCATCATCGATTACTAAAATTCTCTTATTATCTGTTTCATGTTGACGCATATTATAATTTACATCTTCATCCATCATAGTAAGCATGACATCCGCCACCTTTGGATCAAACTGTTTACCAATGCCTTTTTCAATTTCAGAGCGCACTACCTCCTGTGGAAGTGCATCTCTGTAGCTTCGGTTACTTGCCATTGCATCATAGGCATCTGCAACTCCGATAATACGAGCAATTTCAGGAATATTTTCACCACTTAAGCCATTAGGATAACCGGTTCCGTCATATTTTTCGTGGTGGTACTTTGCACCTGACGAAATACGTTTATCCTCGTAAATATCCTTTAAAATATGATATCCGCTTACAGGGTGCATTTTAATCATATTGAACTCTTCATCAGTAAGTTTTCCCGGTTTATTTATAACCTCTTCAGGGACTCTGATTTTACCAACGTCATGCAAAAGTCCGGCATAATATATGATTTCCTGCTCTTCTTTTGATTTGCCAAGGCGTTTGGCAAGCTCTCTGGAATAATTTGCCACTCGCTGTGAATGACCACTGGTATAACGATCCTTAGCATCAATTGTATATGCCAGAGCTTTAATAATATTTGTATTAAGTCTGTCTAGCTTGATTCTGCTTTGTTCATCTCTTTGCTCATGAATACGAATTCTTCTTAAAGCTGCAAAACAGAAAAGTACAACGATAGCAAAAATTATGGCGCAAACAATTATATCGGTTATAAGCTGTTTACGGAGCTCCTGAAAGAGCTTAGTATTGCTGACAACCATTACTACATGCCAGTCATCCATTACAGTTTGAGTATAGACTGTGCATTTTTCGCCATCTATTATAGTTTCAAAATAACTATCCTCATTGCTAAAGATTAGTGAAGCAAGCTCCGCTTCATCAGATTCAGAATCATAAATCTTTCCTTTTTCGTTTGAATCCGGATGAGCAACTACAAGACCTTCTTTATCTAAAATAAATCCATAGCCTTTTTCATTAAGACCGATATTTTCCGTTATATACTGGACTTCATTTAAAGCAATATCAAGAGAAACAACACTTTCACCATCATTAAGAAGCTGACTTACAGAAATCATAATGGTATCAGTTTGGGCATCAAGATAAGGAGAAACTATCGTAGGCTCACCATTTGCTTCGACTGCCTCTAAATACCATTCACGTGACTTCGGATCGTAATCATCATCCGGTACCCAACCTATACCATCAAGATATTCACCCTGAATATATCCATAAATTCCTGTAAAGTTTTTATCAATCTCTGCCTGCTCATCTGCGGCTTCAGTGACTAAATAATCAAGGATTTCTTCATTAGTGGTTCCATTTTGAATCATATATTCAACAGTGTCTGCAGTCACCCACATAACGTCCATACCCTTACTAAGATAGTCTTCAATTTGTGAACTTTCATAAGCAAGATTTGCTTTTCCAAGTTCATTAATTCTATTTACTGAATTCTGATAGAAAGTATAGAAAGTATAAACCAGCATGATGACCAGCATTACGAAAATTGTGGAAATAGTAAACACAAAATCTCTCAGAATATTTGAATTCTTCATGATACCTCCTCCAAGTACAATTAATGTACTTAAGTTACCTGTTTATTACTTAATCTTGAGTTCTTTATTCTTATTCACCGTATTAGATAATAAATATAAACAAATTCCCCCATAATGGATTAAATAAAACACATTTTATCTTATTAATACCTACCCCCCCCAAAAAAAAAAAAAAGCAGGTACATAAGAAAATATACAATAGAAATATTATAGATTATTTAGTATTTATCAAACCGTCATTTAATTTTGATTTGTAGGTCATGAGACCACAGATTGTTTTAGAATCCTGAATTTTCCCCGAATAAATTAAATCAACTAACTCATCAAGAGAATGTCTTTCAACCCCGAGAAATTCATCCTCATCAAGGCTCTGGTGTGTCTTAATTAAGTCTGTAGCTAAATAGATATCTATTCTCTCATCCATAAGGGCAACAGTCGTAAAAATCGAATTTAGGAGCTCGTGGTGACCAGCTTTAAAGCCTGTCTCTTCTTCCAGCTCACGAAGTGCACAGGTTTCAAAATCCTCATTAGGATTTTTACCACCTGCAGGCAATTCTAACGTATATCTTTCCATTGTATTACGGTATTGTCTTACCATTAAAATATTTCCATCTGAATCAACCGGAACAACAGCTGCTGCTCCAGGATGCTTCATAAAATCCCATTCATGAATTGTACCATCAGGAATTTGCATGGTATCCTTATAAAAACCAACAATTACACCCTGATACATAAGTTCTCTTTTTAATCTTTTATATTCGTTGCTCATAATATTCTCCTGATGAAAATTCTTATCAAAGTGGATATTCACTATCCGCTTCATAACCTTAATGTCACTTTGATATGGTTTAATAATAAAGTTATGTTATCAATAAATATAACTTTTAAATCCACCTTTCATTCAACTCTTCTTTTAATTGTCTAAATAAAGTAATATAATTGATTTTGAGTTTAGATATTACATTTAGAGCCTGATCATCACTATAGGTATGGACTATTATATTTCTGGCCTCAAGCAGCTCTAGCCATCCATCACAATCAGAAATCATTCCACATTGATATGCAAGCTTTATTATTCCTCTAGGTGAACCAATTTTATCTTCAATACGACCATGATACTCCAAAACCTCTTTTATAACCTTCCAGGACTGTTTAAAGCATATTTCAAATAAAGCTACTATACCGGTTTGTTCAACTACCGTATATGGTTCTTCAAGCTTAATGCCTTCTTCCAAATTTGCAAGGGCCTTACAAAAATTTTCATATTTTTTCATATATAAGAACTCCGTCTCTGTCAATTTATTGAACTCCTACAATTTTCAAAAGTTGATTTTAACTTAGATGTATCAAATCATATATAATTTTACAATTCAAACAGATATTTTGCAATATAAAGTTCTTATTTTTATTTGGACAAAAAATAGGCCTGTCTTTATGACAGACCTACTGAATACAATTTCAAATAAAAAATTATTTAACGTTATTAAGGAATTTCTCAATTCTGTCAAGACCTTTGTTAATCTGCTCAAGGCTGATAGCATAAGAAAGTCTTACATGATCAGGGAATCCAAAATCAGTACAAGGAATTACTGCTACAAGGTACTCTTCAATAAGAATCTGAGCAAGTACGGAAATATCAGAAATTACTGTATCATTATGTTTCTTTCCAAGAACCTCAGATACATCAACGAATGAATAGAATGCGCCCTGTGGCTTTACAGTCTTAATGTATGGCATTGATGATAAACGCTCAAACATTACACATCTTCTCTTATCAAATTCCTTACGCATAACCTCAATTGATTCCTGAGGGCCACTGAGAGCCTCAATAGCTGCATACTGAGCTATTGTATTAGGATTAGAGGTCTGGTGAGACTGAACTGCACCCATAAGCTTAGCAACATCAGCAGGAGCACCACAATAACCAATTCTCCAGCCTGTCATGGCATATCCCTTAGCAACACCACAGCAGGTGATTGTGTGCTTATAGATATCTTCATTTAATGAAGCAATGCTGATTGCTTTATTATCATCATAAACGAGATTTTCATAAATCTCATCAGAAATAACATAAATGTCTTTTTCAACGATAACCTTTGCAAGAGCCTCAAGCTCTTCCTTTGTATACATCATACCGGTTGGATTACTTGGTGAAGTAAGCACAAAGGCCTTTGTATTTTCATTACATGCAGCAGCAAGCTGTTCAGCAGTAATTTTATAATTCTGTTCTACACCACATTTAACGAATACAGGAGTTCCATCAGCAAGCTTAACCATCTCAGGATAGCTGAGCCAGAATGGAGCCGGAATAATAACCTCATCACCTGGATTTAAGATAGCCTGGAATGCATTCATAAGAGTATGCTTTCCACCATTGCTTATAACAACCTGTGCAGGTGTGTATTCAATTCCATTAAATCTCTTAAATTTGTCACATACAGCCTGTCTTAAAGCAGGTAAACCTGCAGCTGCGGTATATTTAGTCTGGTTGTTATCAAGTGCTGTATGAGCAGCATCTTTAATATTTTCAGGAGTTTTAAAATCAGGCTCTCCTGCACCGAAACCAACTACGTCCAGTCCCTTAGCTCTCAACTCATTAGCTTTAGCTGTAATTGCTAGAGTTGAAGACGGTTTTACTTCTTTTGCCTTACGTGAAAGTGATAACGACATATAATCCTCCTATTTCAAGCCATATGCTTCAAAATTTTTTACCATCAGATATATTACCTCATATAAATCAATTTTGCAAGAACAAATTGCATACATGTATTCTATTTTTTTCTTTCTAAGCAATTTTACACGTATTTTATTATTGCTAAGCAAATTTAGGTGTCAGCTCATATATGCTTGTGTTAAACTTTAATAAGGTGTCAGCTCATATATGCTTGCGTAGAAAAACTTCAAGGGTAACGCTGCTCAAGAGCAGCGTGCGGGTTCTCTGGTTTTTCCAGCATCATATATGAGCTGACACCGCATTTAAATATAAAGAATCATATATGAGCTGACACCGCTTTGAGTAAAAAAAAGAGCGTGTAAAATTACACGCTCTTATCTTTAATGGTTTATTTTGCTAAATCATTTACTCTGGACTCTCTTATGAGACTAATCTTAATCTGGCCCGGATATTCGAGGTCAGTTTCGATTTTCTTTGCAAGCTCACGTCCGAGTAATACCATGTCATCATCACTAACCTGCTCGGGAACAACCATAACTCTGACTTCACGACCAGCCTGGATAGCAAATGACTTTTCAACTCCTTTAAAGCTGTTAGCAATATCTTCTAATTGAGTTAATCTGTTAGTATATGTTTCAAGAGATTCTCTTCTTGCACCAGGTCTAGCAGCTGAAATAGTATCTGCAGCCTGAACGATGCATGCAATAAGTGATCCAAATTCCACATCCCCATGATGAGCCTCAATGGCATTGAGAACTATAGCAGACTCCTTATACTTACGGCACAAATCTACACCAATTTGAACATGAGTTCCTTCGATTTCATGATCAACAGACTTACCAATATCGTGAAGCAGACCTGCACGCTTTGCAATACGTACATCTTCGCCCATTTCAGCAGCAATAAGTCCGGATAAAATGGAAACCTCAATTGAATGCTTAAGCGCATTCTGACCGTAGCTCTTTCTAAACTTCATACGTCCAAGGAGCTTAATGAGCTCAGGATGAAGTCCATGAACACCGGTCTTAAGCACAGCTGCTTCACCTTCTTCACGAATGATTCCGTCAACTTCTTTTTGGGCTTTTTCAACCATTTCTTCAATTCTAGTAGGGTGGATTCTTCCATCGATAATAAGTCTTTCAAGAGCAATTCTGGCTACTTCACGTCTGATTGGATCATGACATGAAAGAATTACAGCCTCCGGAGTATCATCAATAATAAGGTCAACACCTGTAAGCGTTTCGATTGTTCGAATGTTTCGACCTTCTCTACCAATGATTCGTCCCTTCATTTCATCATTAGGAAGCTGTACAACTGAGATGGTTTCTTCTGCAACATAATCTGCAGCACATCTCTGAATTGCATTAATAACAATTTCCTTTGCCTTCTTGTCGGCATCGTCTCTTGCCTTTGACTCAAGATCCTTGACCAATACGGCCATTTCATGCTTAACATCGTCTCTAACAGAATCTAAAAGATATTCTTTTGCTTTATCGGAGGTTAATCCGGAAATTCTTTCGAGTTCTGCAATCTGCTGTTCAGCAGCATCCTTAGCCTTGGTTCTCAGAGAATCAAGCTCCTGCTCTTTTTGATTCATACGAGCTTCTTTTTTCTCGAGAGATTCCATCTTTCTGTCAATATTTTCTTCCTTAGAAACTAATCTTCGTTCAGAACGTTGTAACTCTGCACGTTGTTCTTTCTTCTCGCGGTCAAAATCGTGCTTAGCTTTCATGGCCTCTTCTTTGGCTTCAAGCAAAGCTTCACGCTTCATTGTTTCGGCTGTCTTTTCAGCTTCAGAGGTAATCTCTTCAGCTTTTTGCTCAGCAGTACCAACTTTAGCTTCATAAACTTTAATTCTATAAGAAATTGCAGCTTTCCAAGCAATTAGTGCAACAATAACAGCGGTGACTATGACGGCAATCGGAATGTAGTACCAGTTTATCATAATGACACCTCCATATTTAATTTTCAAATTTCAAGTTTTAATTTTTAAGTCAAAAAAAATCTCAACACTTATATACTATCCCATAAATTAATAAAAGTCAAGCAGTAGTTAATTCTAACTAATACTTGACTCATTATATAACTTATTGTAAGAAATAATTGCAAATCAAAGCGGATATTCCGAGTACGCTTCGCTACTTGCTCATAACCTTAAAGCCACTTCAGATAAGGTTAAATTTATATCTTCATCAGCTTCTTATATTGTACATCAAGAATTTTTCTGATAATTCTTGTCTGGTCCGCATTCATATCCAAATTCATAAGATACTCATTTAAAAAGACTTCCAGCTTACCATCAAAAACCTTATCAATAAGAGCCTCTGTTTCAATTTTTTGTACATCCTTCTTTGTTATAAGAGCTTCGCATATAAAACCGGGATCAGTTCTTTTAACAGCACCCTTATCAATTAGTCTCTTAATAACAGTATATGTAGTATTTTTCTCCCAGCCAATATAGTCTTTTATTATCTTAGCCATATCTTTCGCAGGGAGGTTATTATTAGACCATAAAAGCTCCATAACATTCAATTCGCCCTCATGTAATCTTATCTCGCTCAAAGTAAACCTCCAACAATAGTTATGTAAAAAGTATATAATAAGTAATTAATAGTTATTCTACACAAATAGAACCATATTGTCAAGTGTCATTTCAACTGTAGAATGAGGTCGGAACTGGTCTAAAAAACAATATTTTGGTAATCCTAATAATATAAATCAATTAATTCCACTATATATTGAATAAAAAATTCTTACTGCTTCTTTGATTCAGCATTTTTTTCTTTTTTCTTTTTATGGAGCATATCATATACTGCATAGTATGGAATATTATAACAGAATTGTCTTTTATATATATTCGCATCAGTTACCAAATATAATGGTATGTCAGGATAAAGTTCTGTAAATGATTCAGGCGTACGACATTTCTTATTGCTGGCTTCAAGAACCTTAAATGCTGTCAATTTGTCATCAACTTTTACAAGAAGGTCAACATTTGACATATATCTTGATTTCCAAAAATACAAATCACGACCGGTTCTTGCAGCTTCTTGAACAACATAGTTTCTAAGACTCATATATTTGATGAGGGCATCTGCATTTTCTTCTTTGCAATATTTCTTCTTGGCATGCAGCAAAAGGTTGTAAAGCATACCACAGTCACAGAAGTAAAAGGTTGGAATACCGGAATCATTGTCAAATCTTTCGAGAGAAATTAAAACATTATTTTCAGTCAAAAAATTAAATGCATCATTATAATATTGCATTGTCGCGCCATCCCTGATTTCAGCAAGACTAAATCTAGGATAACCGTCACCACTTAACATCTGTCTGATAATTGCATCAATAATAGCTCTACATTGACTACGAATTCTTAAATCTGCTTCTCCTCTTTCCAAAAGCATATCAAATACATAATAAAATAAATGTATATTTGGTTGTTGTGCAATAATTATATCCATCTCTAAATCACTATAAAGATAATTATTTATACAACCGGGGAAGCCTCCCCAATAAATATACTCATCAAAAATAATACTGGCATTTTCATATATTATTTTTGGTATCTTACTTAATTTATTGACAGAATGAGTAATGGTAGGAGCAATTACATCAGAGTTTCCAAATTCTTCGGCATAATCTCTAAAAGTATAAGGCCAAAGAGTAAAATTAAAAGGATATGAGCTTGCTGTTTTTTCATTATCCAAAGCTTTCACTCCTAAATGCAATGCTATCTTTTCTTTTGCACGTCTAACGACGGGTGAATTTACTGTATATGTCAAAAACACATTAGCATTTGTTTTAAATAAAATATCGAGAATTTGATCCGGAACCTCCGGACATCTGTCAATGTTATCAAAAAGAAATACAGCTCTATTTAATGGATCCTCTTCCGGATTAGTGACCGTAACATCATTTTCATCATAATCCATTAGTTTATAAAGTATATCAGGCTCTGCCGGATTCACATTCATCAAGGCTTTTATTTTTTCTGTGTCAGATTCACAATTTATTAATACACATTCATAAAAAATTTTAATACCGGTTTCATATGCAAAGGTTGTCTTTCCTACTGCCGGTAAGCCCTGAAGCATAACGTATTTATTTTCCTGAATATAATTTGAAATTGCTCCACGAAGCTCTAATCTTTCTGCCATTTTTATCTCCTATTAACTCAAAAATTAATTTGCGAATTCAAGAAACTCTGCAGTTCTTTAATCACGCTAAAATCCGAATTTGAAATTTTTCTGTATGTCTGTTCAAAAATTTCGGGCAAAGGACATCGAAATTCTATATATTTTCCGGTAGTCGGATGAATAAAACCAAGCACCCCTGCATGAAGCATTTGACCGGGAAGGCTTGAATAATCAGATTTCGAACTGCCATAAATTTTGTCACCTAAAAGTGGATGGCCAAGACTGGTTAAATGAACTCTTATTTGATGAGTTCTGCCTGTTTCAAGTCTACATTCCACCAAAGAATATTTGCCTTTAAGTTCTTCTAAAACCTTATAATGAGTGATGGCATCTTTACCATTATTATAATTAATTGCCATCTTCTTTCTGTCAGTCTGACTGCGTCCTATCGGTGCATCAACAATTCCTTCTTTATCTTTAAAAATTCCATGACATAAACAATAATAAACTCTATTTATATCATGGCGACTTAGAAGCTCTGCAATAAAATTATGGGATTTATCATTTTTGCAGACAACGAGTATTCCGGTTGTATCCATATCAATCCTATGTACAATTCCGGGACGTAATTTTCCGTTTATGCCTGATAACGAATCCCTATAAAGGTACATCAGTCCATTTACAAGAGTGCCGGCAAAGTGACCGGCAGAAGGATGAACAACCATTCCCTGACTTTTATTTACAATAATAATATCATCATCATCATAAATTATATTTAGAGAAAGATTCTCAGGTTCTATATCAATTTTTTCAGGCTCTGGAAAGTCAATACTTATCACGTCCCCCTCATTACATTGATAGTGGTTATTAGGAACAGATTTATTGTTTATTTTTACTCTTCCGGTTTTGATTAGCTTTTGAATTCGATTCCTTGATACATCTTCATATATATTTGAAATCAACTTATCAATTCTTTCATCCTGAAATGTTTCATCAACAACAATTATTGCTTCTTTTTCATCCATTCAAAATCCTCGTCCTTATAATAAAAAATAATGAGAATTGCTAAAATAAAGGTTGCACATGTTACAAAAATATCAGCAACATTAAATACAGGGAAATTGATGATTTTAAAATAAATGAAGTCCGTAACATATCTGAATGTTATTCTATCAATTAAATTTCCCAAGGCTCCACCTATAATAAATAATATGGAAATTCGCATATAGTTAAAATGCTTGTCATCCGGCAATTTAAAATAAAGGCAGATAAGTGCAAGAATTAGAATAATTGTTACAGCTATGAGAACAACTGTATAGCTACTGAAAGACCCCCAAGCTGCACCACTATTTTTTACCAACACGAGTGACAATATATTGTTAATCAAATCAATGCTCTTTGAAGCTAATTTTGTTCTTGCAATATATTTTGTCAATTGGTCAACTAAAACAATCGGAAGAATAGAAATAATTAAAATAAATATCTTTTTATTTTTCAAATTTAACTCCCTACAACAATAATGCCGCCCTAAAATAAAATGACGGTATTATCAAAATTTCAGAATAGTCACTTTACTCTTCAGTGCCCTCAGCTATTTCTTTATTTTCAGTAAATTCAAGAAATGCATTAAGCTTAGAAGTATCAATTGTAAATGCACTGCTGTTCAGAAGCTGAATTTGTGCTTTGGAAGCAGCAAGAATCTGAGTTTTATAGGTTTCATACTGTCTTACCAAATCAAGAGTTGCATCATAAATTGAATTTAACTGTAATTTAGCTTCATGTACAATAACCTGAGCCTGAGCTCTGGCATCCTTTTCAATTGATTGAGCTGTTACTTCAGCCGCTTTCTTAGTCTCTTCAGCAGATTTTTCAGCAAGAACTAAAGCTTTGTGAAGAGATTTCTCCATTGAGGAGTAATATTGAAGCTTTTCATTTAAGGCCACAAGCTTATCATTTAAATCAAGATTCTGTCGATATAATGCTTCATAATCTTTTAAGATTATATCTTTAAATTCATCTACCTGATTCTTGGCATATCCATGTCCTGGTTTAAATACTGTTTTTTGAATTTCAATAGGTGTTATCATGTTGCATATCTCCTTAAATCATCTTATTGAAGGTTGGAACCCCAAAAGAATTTTCTTTTACTAAGTTCATATAATCTCCTGAAACGTCTACACCCTCAGGTGAGAACAGGAAAATTTTATCGGAAATGGTATGCAGATTGCCATTAATTGTATAAATGCAACCGGCAAGAAAATCCATTACTCTTTGAGCAGTAGTACTATTTGGATCATCAAAGCTTACAATTATTGGTAAACCATTAACCAGCTTATCGCAAACCAGGGTTGCATCCTCAAAATTTTTAACATTATAAATTGAAATTTCTGAAGAATCCCTTTTAGCACTATTATATTGCTCTCGCCTGTCTAAAGCAGACAAACTACCTTCCCGACTTTTGCCAGAATCTTTGACCTCTGATGATTTTACAACAGACTTTTCTGTGCTTTTAGTCTTGGAAAATATATTAGCATCGCTAGTTTTTCCTGAACGTGATTTGTTTTTAGCAGACTTAACATCAGTCTGAGCGGTGCGTTTTGGGGCAGCTGAGGTGTTATTGGATCTTTTTGAAAAAATCGAAGTAATTTTATCATCGTTGCCGGAAGCGGTGCGCTCTTTTCGTTCACGTTCTTTATTTTTCTTTTCAATTTTAGCCATTTCTTTTAAATAAGAATCATCATCGTCTTCATCAAAATCTTCGCTAAAATCAAATATATCCTTCATTGTGTCTAGAAATTTCATTAAACCCTCCTATACATTTTTATCTCATTTGGTGCAAGATTATCTATCAACAAAACATCAATGAGTTCAAAAGCAAACTAACTGCCGATATCAAAGCGGATATTCGCAATCCGCTTCGCTACTTGCTCATAACCTTAATGCCACTTCGTGGCCCATCAGTAGGAGTCCAGCCTCCTACTGATGCTGAAAAGTCCCTATCCCGCTTAAGAAGCGGGGGACTTTTCAGATAAGGTTAATTTATATTGAATAATCTCTTGCTCCAAAAATACTTGTTCCAATTCGTACATGAGTAGCTCCCTCCTGAATGGCAATTTGATAGTCACCACTCATTCCCATTGAAAGCATATCAATATTATTATCTCTATCAAAAGTCTTTGTGTCAATAAGTATTTGTTTCATTTTCTTAAAATATTTTCTGTTGTCCTCAGGATTATCAGTAAATGGTGCCACACACATAAATCCCCTCAGTCTGACATTAGACAATTTCAAGACTTCTTTAGCCAGAGTGACTGCGGAATCCGGATTAATACCATATTTTGATTCTTCCGAAGCAATATTAATTTCCAAAAGTATATCCTGAAGCTTATTTATTTTAGCTGCTTCATTATTAATTACTTCTGCAAGTTCATAGGAATCTACTGAATGAATAACTGTAGCAAATTGAACTGCCTTTTTGACTTTATTTTTCTGCAAGTGACCTATCATATGCCAGATAGCATCTGAAGGCATTTCAGGTGCCTTTGCAACAATCTCCTGGACCTTATTTTCACCGAAGTTGCGCTGACCAGCATCATAAGCTTCTTTGACCATTTCAAGAGGCTTAGTTTTACTAACACAAATCAGAGTTACATCACCTTTTGAAGGCTCATTTGCTTCAATTTCCTTAAGAATCTCTTCAATATTATCTTTTATCATAATAATTACCTCGATATATTAATAAATTTGAACATTCTCACTTATCAAATCTGCATGTAAGGCTATGTGATCATGAGCACTTAAGCTATGTGACTCACCACTCTTTACAATGCAGTAATCCTCTCCTTCAGAGCTAATGTCTATTCGTTTAAATACTGCATAGCCTTTATTGACGTTATAAACTCCTTGTAGAGATTTTACAACACTTACCTGAAAGAGCGTTTCATCCTCCATTGAGTAAATGTATTGGCCATAATCAAAGACATCAGTATCTATATAAACTAAGTTATTATCTTCATCATCATAATATGAATCTGCTTCAATAAACTGATAGGTGCGTGCATCCTGCGTTATATCATAATCCATTATAGTAAAGCCATAAGAATCAGTCTCTTCATTATAGATATAATATTGAGCAGGAATTGTATAGAATTCCTTAGAGGTAATTGAAGAATATGGAATTTTAAGTCCTTCATCAACATCAAGGTCTAATTTTATGTTCAAAAATCTGTCCTTAATATATCTTACAAGATAATCAGACATCTCAATCTTACAAAAATATCCTGTTGAAGTCGTATAAAAGCTGCAATTCTTAGTAAGATAAAGAGAGTCATCAGTAATAGTGAAGCTAATTGATGTCTTATCTTTAAGATTTTCATACTGTTCTTCAGATAAATTAATTATAAGAGTCCAGCTGTCATTTGTAATCAGCTTATATACCAAAGAACCTTTTTCTTTAAGATCAGTTTCATAAAGATTTTTTGATGAATAGTTATCCTTATTAAAGGTTGATGTATCAACTTCTTCAGCGGTCAGACCATCAAGAGAGTCCGAGAAAAAGGATACTGAACCTGCTTCACTTGAGGTAATTACATTAAAAGTTGACTTGTTATCAGATTCATCTAAAATATCATTAAGATTGTCTAACAAATATGTATCAGAAATATTAGATACCTCTGAAGTAATATCTTCTTTTAAATCATAAACCATGCTATAGTCTGATTGGTCATAAGAGTAGACAAAAGAGCTGATATATGATTTAAGAATATTTATATCATCTTCACTAAAGGAATAATTTAAATCATAATCAACTAAATATTCATATACATTTTTGCTTTCATCAATGGAATAAATTGTATCTCCAACAGCTACTCTTGAACCACTTCTGACATAATAATTGGTATACCCTGAGGTTTCAGCATAGCAGTCCTCTTCATCACGAACTATGACAGCTTCAGCATTATTATCTTTGGACATACTTATAGCCTGAACCTCGTAAATAGATAAATGATCCTTTGTAAGTCCGGAAACAACATAAATTATTATATAAACAAATGCAAGAAGTATAATTACTATCCCAATATTAATATTCTTTATATTAGCTGTAACTTTTTTAGAATTCTTATCCTTAGCACCGGACACAATAGTTCTTTTAGAATTATTATCCTTAGTACCGGACACAGTTGTTCTTTTAGAATTATTATCCCGAGCACCAGACAAAGCTCTTTTAGAATTATTATCCTTCACGTTGGATACAGCTCTTTTAGAATTAATATTTTTAACATTTGGTGTATCTTTTTTAGGATTAATCTTTTTCACTTAAAGCACCCTCCTGTACTTTTTAATTATACTTTACTTATCAAAAAAATAAAAGACCAGATTACATATTTTTCAAAATATTGGGTAAAAATATCTGATATAAACACTAAATATATTGGAGGAATATAAATTTATGAAGTTTGTTGATTATATTGCATTAGTATTAGTTATAATTGGAGCCATTAACTGGGGATTGATTGGATTTTTTAATATGGATCTTGTCAGGATATTATTTGGTAATATGAGTATGGTCTCACGAATAATTTATGCACTGGTTGGGATTTCAGGTCTATATGCAATCTCCTTCTTTGGAAGAATTTCTCAGAGCTTCGGAGGTTAGTAGAGGAAGCTCATTAAGGCTGGTAAGGTTAAAAGACCGGTGAATAAAAATAGGTTGGAGCTATGATATATGGTTCCAACCTAAATTAAGTTCCTATAAACAGCCCGGTCTAATTCCGGACTGGTTAAATATATCAAAGCGGATATTCGCAATCCGCTTCGCTACTTGCTCATAACCTTAAAGC
>CAZVBH010000028.1:0-24808 GCA_964625275.1 uncultured Lachnoclostridium sp. | reverse complement strand
CCGGCTTTCCAGCTCTAAACATTGAAACTGTAAGTTCCCCAATAGGTATCTCATTTACCTTTTCTCCTAAACCCTTTAGTAAAAAGGCGTAGCCTAAGGTTTTTGCAAAGTCATCTATTGTCATCCCATCACTAGGGCTTTTATACTCGATGACATTGTACTTTCTCATAATGTGACCAATCTCATTTTTTATTGGTTTGTCTGCCGAACCCTTACGGATTAATAAATCAATTCGGATTGGCTGCTTACTTAGGTTGTACTCAGGTGTGAGTTCCAAATCTTCTAAGTTTTCTCTTAATTCAAGACTAACCGCAGCGTAGAACGCTGGATGCCACTGAATTTCATGTGGTGAATCTGACATGTTGTACCTCCGTCAATATTCCGGCTAATCAATTTAATTATAGCATTTTCCCAAATAAATTCAATAGGTCTTTTGCTTCTCATGTCGAAGCATCTTTTAATCCCTCATGTGATGCATCTTTTGGCTCCTCATGACGATGCACTCAGTGACACTCAAAGCTTTTTCTGTAGGCTTTAAACGCTTATAATGCTTTTTTCCTTTAAGCTTAAACGCTTATTTGCCTTTAGATCCTTGAATATATAATTAATCAACCAGCCATAGTTATTATTATACTAACTTTTATAATAACATTATATCATAAACTTGTATGCTTCGGCAAAAGTCCGAAAAAACTTCATTTTTTCGGACTCGCGAGCGCGTTCACATCATGCATGTATGCCTTTTCATGCAAGCATGAACGCCATACTTGCATGATGCTCACTTTTGCCTACGCGCACATTATATCACAATTTTTCGTGTCTGTGGGTGTCATTGCGTGTCATTTTTGTATACATTTGTGTCACTTTGTGTCACTTTGTCTCAATCTGTGTCACTTTGTGTCACTTCGTGTCATCATTTTATATTAATTCTATCGTATAGCAGGAAATCCACGAACTGAATCATTTTGTAAAGTAGGAATCCACGAACTAAATCTCTGCATAATACAGGGCATGTTTCAAATATCCTTGCACGTAAGAGCATGATAGGCGCGTAGCTCTACGCCAAGCATCATATTTGAAGCATCCCGTCCTTATTCTTTATACAGTTTAAAACAATATTTTCTTAGAATTGCTATAAAGCATCCCTAAATACTTTTCTTCAAAGCCTGGCAGTGTTTTCACTAATTCAATTTCCCTGCGTATAGTTGTTGATGATACTACTCTGTTATCTGTATTAATAGTTGCTAGTATTCCATTACTTAAGAATTTAAACAAAGGATATTCTTCTTCTGAAGCTACAGCACCTGTCTGAAAATTACTGGTAGGACACATCTCAACACCAATTTCGTGATCGGCAACATATTTCATAAGTGTTTTATCTTTAGCTATTGCAATTCCATGTCCAATTCTTTTTGCACCCATTTTAATTGCAGCTTCAACGCTTTCAGGTCCGTCGGCTTCACCGGCATGAATAGTAAAAGGAATTTCGCGTTTAGCAGCATATTCAAATAGTTCAGCATAATCCGAAGTCCTAAAATGACTTTCATCGCCAGCTAAATCGAGTGCAGCTACGCCTTTTTCTAAGTATTTTTGAGCCACATCAATGGTTTCCTCGTTTTCCTTAAAATTATCGTTTCCTCGCATAAGGCATAAAATCAACTTTGCAGATATTCCCGCGAGATTAGCATAATCTAAACCTTCAATAGCTGCTTTTACAATCTCCTCCTGAGAAAATCCAAGCGAAGTATGAAGCTGTGGCGCGAATCTAATTTCTGCACAGTCCACACTATCTTTTTTTAGTTGCATAGCCAGCTGCATAACTGCAAATCGCACACCCTCAGGTGTCTGCATTACCTTTAAAGGAAGCTCAAAGCATTTCAGATATTCTGTAAGAGAATGCTTGGAAGCATCGTAGACAACCAGGTTCTCAATTTCCGAAATTGAAGGCTTGCCAATGTCAATGCCTTGCTCTTTTGCTGCTTTTAAAATATCATTAGGCTGTAACGAGCCATCCAGATGTAAATGAAGATCATACATATTTTCACCTCATAATAAACTTTATCTGTGTTGAATATCAAGAAATCCAAAACTGATTTTAGTTATAAAATTTGAATAGATTTCATAGAATTGATGACATTAGGACAATCTTTTCATAGCAAATCGTTCCATATGAATCACGTCCTCACACAATTATATATATTTTGGTGTGTAAAATCACACAATTATATATATTTTGGTGTGTAAAATCACATAATTATTATAAATTATTGAATCAAAGCGAATATTCGCAATCTACTTTGCTGCTTTCTCATAACTTAATGCCACTTCTAGGTTAAATTTCATCCCACTCTGCATATGATTTTATCAATTCATCAAAAAATGGTAAGGTAAGTTCAATCTTGCCTCTTTCTACCGACTTAATAACACCTCTATTTATTAATCGATCTCTATATTTTGAAAATGAAGATGAAGACATTTTTAGATTTTCTCTAACATCTTTCACTTCTATTCTGCCATTTTCTGCTATTACTTGTACTATACTTTTATCATTTTCTGAAAGACTTTCCCAAATTTTCCGGTAAGCAAAATCGTCTAATAAATGTTTAAGTTCGGATATAATATCTTTAAGATCTTTTTCATCTCGATATTCCCAGTATAAAAATCCTAATGCTTGAAATGCCAGGGCATAACCTTTTGTATAAGCAGCCAATTTATTTGCTTCAACATTATCTATTTCAAATATGTTCTTGTAATGTTCAGAAATTTGAAGCATACTAAGAGGATTTATAATAATTTTTGGTGAACGCAGCAAAAAAGTCAAGCTTGGATTATTCTGAATAGCATATATATTTTCATAAAGTCCAGTCATTATAAGGTAAACAGGATAATCTTTCCTTATAAAGATTTGGAATTGACTGGCAAAAACAGCCATTGACTTATTATTAATAACTTCGTCAATAGTTATTAGAACCTTCTTGTTCTTCTTTGAAGCATATTCTAACAAAGCTTCAATTTTGCCTACAGCATCTTTCTCATCACGTTTTCCAGAAATTCCAATACCAAATCCTGCAAGTGAAACATTTACCCCTGCCTCAGACAATTCATCCTTTTTGCCACAGACATCTGCAAGTCTGTACGATAAATCTTCTAAAAGGTTTTGCGTTGAATTCAGGTCAACAACGTACCACTCACCAGTTTCTAACAGCTCCTTCGCAACAGTAGTCATCAACACAGTTTTGCCACTTCCTCGAATGCCACTAATAAGATATGTCTGGCAAATAGGATTTTCAGCAGTAAAAGCATTAATAATCTCAATCATATTGTCATATCTCGATATATATTGACTTGGCTTTCTACCAAAAGTAAGTGAAAACGGATTATTAGATTTCATAGCTTGTCCTTTCTAGTATCAAAGCAAATGCATTGATTCATGTTTCATAATAGTATAAATTCCGGATAGTAGTTCATATACATTCATACTTATGCTATTCTTTCATAACCGTTCATATTTATACCATTCTTTCATATTCGTTCATATTTATAAATTATATTCATATTCTTTCATAATTGTCAAGAGTAATTTAACCTTATCTGAAAAGTCCCCCGCTTCTTAAGTGGGGACTTTTCAGCATCAGTAGGAGGCTTGACTCCTACTGATGGGCCACGAAGTGGTTTTAAGGTTATGAGCAAGCAGCGAAGCGGACCCGGAATATCCGCTTTGATACCTATCTAAAGAGTTCTTCACCATCAATTTCATTTTGAACTAAATTAATATACTCATTATTTTTCAACCCTTCCATTGATATAAATGTAAGATGCACCGCTGACTTAGGTTTTGTCTCGTTTATAAACGAGCTAACTTTATTTTGCAGTATATCTGCATACTGTGCATCAATTCTAAATGGTTCAGTAGTATATTTAATTTCGCATAAATTAATTATTCCATCTTTTCTATCAATTATTAAATCTATCTGGGCCCCCGGATTTGAATTAGTAGAATGCCAAGCATATTCATTACATTCCACACCTGAGATTCCCAAGACCTTCTTAACCTGATCCACATGAATTAAAACCACTAATTCAAATGAGTTTCCTAACCATGCAAAATAAGAAGGTGAATTTACATATGCCATCCAATTATTATGTTTTCTATTTTTAAGAAATCTAAATGCAAACATCATAAAAGGATCAATTAATTGAAAATAATATCCCTGTTTTATCTTTTTGAAGTTTTGATACTTTCTTATAAATCCACATTGTTCAAGTTCATTTAAGGCTTTAGTAAGAGGTTCGCCATCACCAATAATAGGATTTTTTGCAAGCTCAACTCGTGTAGTTCCTCCTTTAGATTTAGACAAAACATTCAAAATTTCAGCATGCTTCTCATGATTTTTGAATAGAGATTTCATCAAAACTTCATGTTCATAAAATAAATTTCCATTTTCATTAAATAATAGTTCATTAATATTTTGTGCAAGACTAAGACGTTTATCGAAACAATTTACATAGAAAGGTATCCCACCAAAGACCATGTAGCTCTCAATAACCTGACGACGGGTAAGCACTACGCCATTTGCCTGATATAGTAGTTCACATTCTCTCAGGGTAAAAGGTTTAAGATGCATTCTTCTGGTTACTCTGTTATAAAAACCACCCTTATTGTCAAGAAGATTATTAATTATCCACGATGTTGCTGAACCACATACAATCAGTAGTATATCATTTTGCGTAGATGCCCAGCTATTCCAGAAATATTCAAGGGCACTTTTAAAGTCAGACTTAGCAGTATCTAACCATGGCAATTCGTCAAGAAAAATAACTCTTTTTCCTGAGACCGGATCTCTTTTTACATTAGCTCCTTGTAAAAATGATTTCAGCTTTGAAAAAGCGCTAAACCAATCCTTAATTTTAGAATTATCTGCACCTTCTTCAATAAGAGCATTATTAAAAGCTCTTAACTGACCTTGCATTTTAGTTTCAGTTAATCCTGTGGTATAAAACGAAAATTGATTATGAAAATATTCTTTAATTAGATAGGTCTTTCCTACTCTTCTACGTCCATAAACAACAAGAAATTCAGCTCGATTTGACATCAAACAATCCATCAATACTTTTTGTTCATTTTCTCTTCCAATCATAATCCACCTCATAATTCTCTAACTTCATACAATTTTGGTGTAACTTAGAGAATTATAGTATGTTTTATGCCTTATAATTCTCTAAGTTGATTATAATTCAAAAAATCGATTCTTACAAGACAGAACTTGCAAATCACACTTTTTTAACCTTATCTTAAGTGGATTTCATGTTTAATTAATATGGACGGAAATTGTTTTTTTATTAAAGCGGATATTCCGGGTCCGCTTCGCTACTTGCTCATAACCTTAAAGCCACGTACTAAATTATTTCATTATACAGGATATGCTCCCAATATGCCTACACGAAAGAGCATGATAGGCGCGAAGCGCGCTCGTCGTGCACCATATTGGGAGCATATCCGTCATTACTAAACAAATTATTTTACGTTTTCTAACTCTGCATCATTTTCAGTTTATAAAATTCACCCTTCTTTTCCATTAGCTCATCATAGCTGCCCATTTCAATTATTCCGCCCTGACCAATTACTGCAATTCTGTCAGCTTCTTTAATAGTAGAAAGTCTGTGAGCCACAATTAAGGTTGTTCTATCCTTTACAAGATTATTAACAGCTGTCTGAATTTTCTTTTCTGAAACGGAATCAAGTGCAGAGGTTGCTTCATCCAGTATCAAAATTTTAGGATTTCTGATAAAGGCTCTGGCAATTGAGATTCTCTGTCTCTGACCACCTGAAAGATTGCTTCCATGCTCTGTAATCTGCGTATCAACACCATCAGGTAAAGAGCTGATAAACTCATCAAGGCTTGCAGCCTTTATTACTTCCCACAATCTTTCATCTGAGATGTCCTCACTACCATAAGTAATATTCTCACGTATTGTACCCGTAAAGAGAATGGACTGCTGTGGCACAACTGCAATATGACTTCTATAGGTTCTAAGATCTATCTTAGACATAGCATAGTCATCAACATAAACTTCACCACTTGTCGGATGCATAAAGCCAATAACAAGATTCATGATGGTTGTTTTACCGGCTCCTGAACCGCCTACAAATGCTACTGTCTCACCCTCTTTAATATCAAAGGAAAGATTCTCCAAAATATATTCCTGACTATCAGAATACTTAAAATCAACATTTTTAAAATGAAGAGAACCATTTATATTATCAACCTTTTTCTTGTCCTTATAGTCTTCAACATCGTGACAGCGTAAAATATCACCTACAGAATTAACTGATTCAAGGCCTTTAGCTATTGTTGGAAGGAGCGTTATTATTCCTGCCACCTGTGCAACTATCTGACCAAAATAGGTCTGATAGAGAACTACATCTCCAACAGTAACCTTACCTTTAAATGCAAGATAGCCTGTGAAACCAAGACATAGAACCTGGAAAACCTGAAATGTTACCCAGCTGATTGAAGAAAAGAAGGACTGAATTATGTCAAGACGAAGTCCACTCTGTGCAAGAATATTAAGCTGATTCTCCATCTTTCTTGTTTCATGCTTTTCAAGTGCATGAGCTCTTGTAACCGGCACAAGCTCAACCATTTCCATTACTCTGACAGAGGTTTCTTCCATTTCATTACGAAAATCTCTATTATATGATTTTATTTTCGTCCTAAATGTAACCATAATCAAGACTGCAACCGGTACAGTAGCAATAAAGAAAATAAAAACTGAAAGACTTCTGCTGATAACAATTGCAAATGCAACAAAAACATTCATCACAATACTTAATACTGAAATAAATATCTGTGATGAAAGAGTTTCTATCTGCTCGACGTCACGCATAATTTTTGATTGAAGACGTCCTGACTGCATCTGATTGTGATAGGCAATTGAGAGCTGCTGGAGCTTTTTTATCATGGTGCTCCTTAAATCTCTCTCCATCTCACGAATTGTTTTCGAATAAAGCCATACATGTACATAATTAGTAATGACATTCTGTGCAAGTAAAAGACACATTATTACAACATTTAGAATAATTGTCTTTTCTGCGCCAGGTGCTTTTTGGGTTGCAGCATTTACTATATTTGAGGTCGCAATTGGCAGAACCCAAACAGGTGAATGCTTTATAAAGAAAAATAAAATAGAAAAGAACAGACTTACATATCTGCCTTTATATAGACCTAATAAAGTTTTTAAAGGCTTTTGCTCATCATTGCTAAAATCCTCAAGCAAAAGCTTTTCTTCAGGACTGAGGTCGTACTCGTCCTCACTCTGTCTTAGTGACATCTTCCACATAATTTACTCCCATTATCCAATATTAATTGTAAACACTTTAACCTTATCTGAAATGTCCCCGCTTTTTAAGCTGGGGTAGTACATTTCATCATCATTAGGCTACTGATGAGCCACGAAGTGGCATTAAGGTTATAAACAGTAACAAAGCGGATTGCGAATATCCGCTTTGATTATAAAATAAACAAATATTAAACGGGACTATTATAGAGACAGAGCACTATAAATGGAATGTAAAAAAAGATTTTAGATTTGTAATTTTTTACAAATTATCCATTACAATTTCTTCACTATTCTTTGACTCGTCAAGTGCCTCTCTTAGGAACTCAGCTTTCTTCTCTTCATCTATGGCAGGAAGCTCTGCGGCATTACTCACACCAAAGCAGCGAAGGAAATCCTCGGTTGTTCCAAATAAAATTGGTCTTCCCGGAACATCCTTTCTTCCAAGCTCACAAATGAGATTGTATTCAATCAGCTTATTAACTGCAAAATCACTCTTTACACCTCTGATTGCTTCAATTTCCTGTCTTGTAACCGGCTGCTTGTAAGCAACGATTGCAAGCGTTTCCAGCATTACATCTGTCAGATTATGCTTCTTAGGAACATGACAGAGCTTGATAAGTGACTCATAATACTTTGGATTAGAACACATCTGATAGCTCTTGTCCAGTTCAATAATGTTGATTCCACTATTGTCATTGTTATATTTTTCCATAAGCTCACGCAGGAGTCTTATTGCCATTTTGGTTGTTATCTGTAATGCTTCTGCTATTCTTGAAGCCTCTACTGCTTCGCCCATTGTAAATAAAATTGATTCAATAGCCGCCTTAATTTCCTCAGGTGACTTAAACTCTGAATCATAATTATCTTCACTGGTATCAGCCTCACCATCTACACAAGCTTTTGTTTCGTCAATTCCTTCATCATCATATTCATGATTTTCTATTTCATTATTAGTTTTAGGATTTACTCCAATATCTGCTTCGTCATTCGCTTCAGTACAGTTTTTGACATATACTTCATCATTTATTTCTGCATTTATCACATCTGTTGCCTCAATATTTTCTTCAGCAACTATATCTTCATTATTTTCAAAATCTACCATTTTAAAACTCCATTTTCTTACAAGTAAGCTTCAACTGCAACTACATCATCTGCCAGGAAAGTAACTTCAATTTCTGAAAAAGTATCCTCCTGCACTATTTCAACTCTTCCCATTTTAATAAGCTCGAGAATACCAAGAAAAGTAACAATAACCTCTACCTTATTATGAGAATCCTCAAGAAGTTTTCTGAAGCTGCATTTTTTATGAGCAAGTCCGTATTCCTGAATCTTCATTACCTTTTCAGTAAAGTTGACCTCCTCTTTTTGTATCTTGCCGAAATTACTTCTGATTGGATCAAGTCGATTTGCATTACGTTTAATTACATCATTAAAAATCTGTGTAAGTAATTCAAGTGTAGTATTTCCAATTACATCCTCAGCCTTAACCGGCTCTTTGTAGCCCTCTACCTCGGGTGGAAGGTTTTCACTCCTGTAAAGGCGCTTTGAAGCTTCAACAGACATATCTCTAAGGCTTGCAGCCGCAAATTTATACATTTTATATTCCATAAGTCTGTTGGCAAGCTCCATCCTGGGGTCATCCTCAGGTACCTCGCTGTCATCCTCAGGCTTTGGAAGAAGCATGGCAGACTTAATTTTCAAAAGAACTGCAGCCATTACAAGAAAATCACTCATAACTTCCATCTGATTTTCCTGCATAAGCTTGATATATTCAATATACTGGTCTGTAATTTCAGCAATAGGTATATCATAAATTTCAACTTTATTTTTCTCAACCAGATATAAAAGCAGGTCCAACGGACCATCAAATACATCCAAGGTTACAGGTAATGAATTCATTAATTTCTCCTAACAAAATTAATTTTAGTCAATATCAACAATCATAAGCTCAGGTCTGTTATTAAATCTTATCGGTATTGTATGAACCCCCAGACCTCTCGAAACCAACATCTTAGAACCACCGGATTGATAAAGACCGGCATCGTAGCCTCTTCTGAAAAACGTCTGTGGCGATAAAAGACCACCAATGAACGGAAGTCTCACTATTCCACCATGAAGATGACCTGAAAGAACCAAATCAGCACCCCATTCTTTATAAATTTCAAAATAAGCCGGATTATGTGCTAATAAAATGTGAAGCTTATCTGTATTCACTTCAGGAATTGAAGCTTTCATCTCACCTAAAGTAAGTGGATATCTTTTCTTAAATTTTGAATAGTGTGCAAGATCACCGGAATATCCACTAACAACAAAATCGCCGCAATCTAGTGTTTCATTATCAAGAACAGTAACACCAAATTTTTTCAATTCAAAAAGAAGCTTTTCATAAGCCTCCGGATATTTGATTCTAAACTTTAATTCATGATTTCCTAAAGAAAAATAGGTCGGTAGCTTAAGTAATGAAAGCCACCTAATCATATCTGATGAATATATATTCATATTTTCGTCATGAACAACCAAATCCCCATTTATAAAAATGCAGTTACAATTGTTCGCCTTAATCAGATCTTTCATTTTTTCAGAACCATAATCCATATTGTGGTAATCCGAAATAACGGCTGCACGTATCCCAAGTCCCCGTCCTGTATTTATTTTAAAATGAGTCACCTCAAGATGCTTATACTCAAAAACCAAATATATTAAAAGCAATAAAATTATTATAAGGACAACAACAATTATTTTCATGAATTTTCCACCGAATTCTTACAAATTAATTCCATATAAGACTTAACATTGTTCAACATTACCTTTGATCTATAATACATTGTCTTTTTCATATACTACTACTCCCTCCTTAATTGCTTTATTCAATTCTCCCTCATAACCAATTGGAATAATATCAGCTTTTCCATTAGTATGCCTATATATCATTTTAAAAATTGGTAAAGTAAATGGTTTAAAAATCCAATTTTCATCAAAACATTCTTCACTCCATTGAACGGCAATGTCAAGATCACTTTTATCTCTGCAATCATTTCTTATTGAGCTTCCAAAAATCACAACCTTACTGACATGATCATCATTCTTAATTTCATCAACTATACTATTAACAATCTGTCTCTTAATAGGATTTATTTTGTGCAAATTTAATACAGTACTCATATCAGCCTCTACTTTCTACAGCAAAGAATAAGCTTGCCAAAATTCTTTGTGTGATTTTCTGCTATTTGAGCTCATAAGCTCAAATATTTAAATATTTTACTATATCGGTATAAAAAATGCAATATTATTGAAAAAGATTGCAAGAATTCAGCAGCTTAAAATAATAGAAAAAAGAAACCTTCTTGACATCCTCTTCAGCATACATATCTACTGACTCAATCACATTTCCGTCTAAAATTATCAAAAGCGTTCCGTAATTGTCTCCTGCCTTAGCCTCTTTATATTGCTCGTCAGCTTCAAAGCACAATTCAATTTCTTCAAGGCTTTCTTCTCCGGACAAGAAAATATACGCATCTTCATTAGAGACAAAGCTGTACTCAGATTTTTGCATTCCCGAAATGCTTATAGTCTGAGTAAGCTCATCAGCTGAAAGCTTTTTAACTTCACCATTAGCAAACCCATAGTCTAATAATTCACCTGCAGCCAAAAATCTCTCTTTTGTACTATCAGCACCCAATACAACCGCAACATAATATGTATCAGCTCTTTTAGCACTACTACTAACTGAATAGCCCGCATTCGAGGTCGAACCGGTTTTCAAGCCTGTAATTCCGTTATAATATTTTATCATTTTGTTGGTATTTGTTAGACCGAACTCAGTCCTTCCCTTAGAAGTTTCGTGATAAATTGTATCCATCCATGTAAGTGTATACTCCTGAATTTCCGGATAATTGTTAAGAAGATAATCGGACATTTTGGCTATGTCAAGAGCTGAAGAATAGTGATTTTCAGCATCAAGGCCACAGCAATTAACAAAATTAGTATTAGTCATGCCAAGCTCCAAAGCTTTCTCATTCATTCTTTCAACAAAAGCACTCTCACTACCGGCAATAAATTCAGCCATTGCCGTACATGCATCATTGGCGCTAGCAATAACAATGCTTTTAATTAAATTTTCAACGCTCATCTCCTCATTAGCCTCAAGATAAATCTGTGAGCCGCCCATACCGGCAGCATGCTCACTAACAGTCACAAGATCATCTTTAGAAATATCACCGGCAGCCAAAGCATCATAAATTAAAATTAAAGTCATAATTTTAGTAATACTCGCAGGTGCCAGCCTATCATCACTATTCGAAGAAAGGACTATCGTATCCGTATTAATCTCATAAAGCACATAAGCATCCACATCATATGATAGCTCATAATTAAAAGTGCTAACAGCACTAACTGAAACAGGTAACGTATTAAAGTTGAAAATCAGTTCCGCCAATAATAGACAACAAGTAGAAATAAATTTTCTATTCAGATAATTAACAATCAGCATATATATCATAAACACACTTTATTAATTCATATGCACAATTATATTTATTTATACATCACAAAATCCCCTCTCACCGTCCTTATTCTACACCTCGGTATACTGAAGTTCTTTAAAGTATCCGTAGAGATGCCGATATGTGCTCACCTCTTTAGCTCCTTTGATGGAATAAGCCTCTTTTAAAAGCTTGATAGCACCTTCAAGCTGTTCCTCAGAATTTACATAAAGTGAAGCAATAGTATCACCCACAGTAACTTTATCTCCAAGCTTTTTTTCAATTTTAATTCCAACCGAAGGATCAATCAAATCCTCCTTCTTCTCTCTGCCACCTCCAAGCTTCATCGAAGCAAGACCAACTTTTTCTGTATCTATTGATGAAACAAAGCCTTCTTCATCAGCTTTAACCTCTACAATACGTGAATACTTAAGATATTTAGAAGGATTATCAATAAAATCGTTGCTTCCACCCTGAGATGAGACAAATTCTTTAAATTTTTCAAGTGCACGTCCTGAGCTTATTGTCTCCTTTGCAAGCTCGATACCTTCATCAATATCTTTAACAACTCCAGCACCATGCATAATCAATGCAGATAAATAGAGACATGCCTCTTTTAAATCCTCAGGTCCTTTTCCCTTAAGCACATCCACAGCCTCTAAAACCTCAAGCATGTTTCCAATGTAGGAACCAAGTGGTTGATTCATATCGCTGATAAGTGCATACATTTTTCTGCCGGAAGCTTTGCCAATTTCAATCATTTCACGAGCTAATGCAAGTGCATCGTCAAGTTTTTTCATAAAAGCTCCACTGCCGGTCTTGACATCCAGTACAATCACATCAGCTCCTGCTGCAAGCTTTTTACTCATTATACTTGAGGCAATTAATGGCATACTGTCCACAGTTGCAGTAACATCTCTAAGAGCATAAATCTTTTTATCAGCCGGTGCAAGGTCTAGTGACTGTTCAACAATTGCAATGCCGGTTTTTCTTACACACTCCATAAATTCGTCATTTGAAAGAGCAGTTCTAAAACCCGGAATTGCCTGAAGCTTATCAATTGTACCGCCGGTATGACCAAGTCCTTTGCCACTCATCTTAGCCATTGCAACTCCATTTGCAGCTGCAATAGGTGCAACAACAAGTGATGTCTTATCTCCTACGCCACCTGTTGAATGCTTGTCTGCTTTTATTCCATTTATCGAAGATAAATCAAGCATATCACCGCTTTCAGCCATGGCTAATGTAAGATTAACAGTTTCCTCTTTAGTCATACCATTTAAGCAGATTGCCATCAGCAATGCACTCATCTGATAATCCGGTATTTCACCCTTTGTATACCCTTGCACTACAAAATCGATTTCAGCTTTTGTAAGAATGCAACCACGCTTTTTCTTTAAAATTATGTTATACATTATAATCCCCTAAACATAGACTTTTACAATCTTTCATAAAGCAAACATCTATACCAAATTAATCAAAACAAAAAAACTTTAATTTATTTTTTTCAAATTTTTATCTTAAGGTAAGCAGCTATACTATACTTCCCAAATAATAAAATCCCTTACATTCATCAAGTCTTACATTTACTAATTTTCCCAGAAGCTCTTTATCTCCTTCAAAATGTACTAAAAGATTATTATCAAGCCTTCCTGCAATGGTTCCCTTGGCTTCATTATACTCTTCTGCCAGAACTGTCTTCTCACTACCTACTGCCTTAACAGTCTCAGCTGCAGTACATTCATGAATAACCTCTAAGAGTCTGTCAAATCTGTCTTTCATTACCTCGTCTGTAAGATGTCCCGGAAGCTTTGCAGCCGGTGTTCCACGTCTTGGAGAATACTGGAAGGTATAAGCTCCTATGTAGCCTGCTTTTTTGACAACATCAATAGTTTCCTGAAAATCCTCTTCTGTCTCTCCGGGGAATCCAACAATTATGTCCGCAGTAACAGCTGCCTCAGGGATTCTTTCCTTTATTTTATTAACAAGCTTCAGATAGTCTTCTTTAGTATAATGTCTGTTCATCTTTTTAAGAATTTCTGTGGAGCCACTCTGTAATGGAAGGTGCACATGCTTACATACCTTAGGATTAACAGCAATTTCTTCAATAAGCTCATCAGAAAGATCCTTAGGATGAGGTGTCATAAATCTTATTCTTTGAAGGCCTTCAACCCTTGATACCATGTTCAAAAGCTTAGCAAAGCTTACAGGCTCGTCAAAATTCTTACCATAAGAATTGACATTTTGTCCAAGGAGCATAACTTCAATTACGCCTTTTGAGACAAGCTCTCTTACTTCATTGACTATGTCCTCAGGTCGTCTGCTTTTTTCACGTCCTCTTACATAAGGTACAATACAATAGCTGCAAAAATTGTTACAGCCATACATTATATTTACGCCTGCCTTAAAACCATATTTCTGTTCAGAGGGCAGCTCCTCTACAATTTCATCTGATTTTTGAAGAACATCAACTAATGGCTTTTTAGATGGCTTTGTAAAACGCTCAAAAATAAGCTCAGCCAGCTTATATATATTAAAGGTTCCAAAAATTATATCAACAAATCTATAGCTTTCTTCAATCTTTGCTACAACGTGCTCCTCCTGCATCATACAGCCGCAAAGAGCAATAATCATGTTTTTGTTTTTACTTTTAAGATTACCTAAGTATCCAATTCTGCCATAAACCTTTGTATTGGCATTTTCCCTTACCGTACAGGTATTGTAAAGCACAAAATCAGCTTTTTCGGTATCGGCTTCAACGTAACCTACTGATTTTAAAATTCCTGCAAGCTTTTCAGAATCCTTTGCATTCATCTGGCAGCCGAAGGTCTGAATGTTGTAAGTAAGTGGATGACCTGCCTCGGCAGTTCGTTCAGCAATTAATTTTCTAAGCTTTTTAATAAAATAATACTGGCGCATTGGCTCCTTTATCGGTGCGGCACCTGTCTCATCTATCTGCTTTAGGGTTTCCTCTAAATATATATCAGTCATTAATCCTCCAAAGAAGTTATTCATAGTTTAGTATTATAACAGTTTACTTTTATGCAGCTTACAGTTATATCAGTTTACAGTTATATTAAACTCACTATTCGAAAACTTCATTATCATTTAATTAGTTATAAACCTTTAATTCAGTTATAATAATATCGGATGGAACATCAAGCTCATCACATGGTAATGGCTCGTCCATCTTTTCAAGCTCATAGGCAAGCATAATCTTATAAATGTCCTTATGCTTAGAAAGATATCTGTCATAATATCCTCCGCCATAGCCTAGTCTGTTTTTATTACTGTCAAATGCAATGCCGGGTAAGAGCATAATATACTTCTTGCCCTCTTCATATTCTACAGCCTTTGCTGTCTTTGGCTCAAGAATATTAAAAGCTCCGGGTTCAAGCTCTTCCAGGCTGTCAATATAATAAAATTCCATTTCTGTTTTGCTAAGCACCTTAGGTACGGCTACCTTTTTGCCATGCTCAAGTGCATGCTTAATCAGGAAATGTGTGCCCACCTCAGAGCTATAGCTTACATATGCAAGAACCACATCGCTTTCCTTATAAACATCTAATCCAAATAAAGTCTTTGAAATAATTCCTGAATGCATCATAATTCGATTGAAGGTCATAGAAGATCTCTTCTTTTTAAGATACTCTCTTAATTCCTTCTTGTCATTAAAATCTCGTCCATCATACTTCATAAAATCACCTCATGTAATGTAATTAAGTGCATCAAAGCGGATATTACGGGTCCGCTTCACTACTTGCTCATAACCTTAATGCCACTTAGTTTCTCAAGGTTAATTTAACACAAAAACATTTTAGCTATTGCTTATTACCATCTTCACCACAAATTGCTGAACTAATTATATATTCAGCAACTCTGATACCATCAAGTGCCGCTGACATGATTCCTCCTGCATAGCCCGCACCCTCGCCACATGGAAATATGCCTTTGATATTAGACTGTAGCTGTTCATCTCTGACAATTCTCACAGGACTTGAGGTTCTTGTCTCAATGCCGCAAAGTATTGTTTTATCAGCTCCAAAGCCATGGATTTTTTTATCAAAGGCCTCCATACCTTCTGCAATACTTTCGGTCACATAAGAAGGCAGGCATTTATTAACCAGGCCATTGGTATACTTACCTTTAATGGCAAGCTTTTCATCTTTAATTTCTGAAACGTCACCGGTTCTGAAATCCTTTAAATACTGAATTGGAATCATTCCATTGCCTTCTTTAAAGGTTATCGCCTCATACTTCTTTTGAAAATACATACCGGAAAGAGGCTCCTCACCAAAACCATCATTTTTAAAGTCTTCAGGTCCAACGGTACATACAATTGCTGAATTGGCAGTATCTCCGTTCCGTCCTGAATAGCTCATGCCATTAACTAAAGTCTCAGAGGCTTCACCTGATGCATTTACTACATATCCTCCCGGACACATACAGAAGGAGTAAACGCCTCTTCCGTTCCTGCAGGTGTGAGTCAGCTTATAAGAGGCCGGAGGAAGCTTGTCAGCATAATCACCATACTGACTTTTATTTATAAGGCTTTGCGGATGCATTACTCGAACCCCAATCGCATAAGCCTTTGATTCCATTTTAATTTTATTATTATTAAGCATTTCAAAGGTATCTCTTGCACTATGGCCTGTAGCAAGTACGCAAAAATCAGTCCTAACCTTTGAGCCATTAATTATTACAGCCTCGAGTTCACCCTTGTCATTTAGCGAAATATCTTCAAGTCTTGAGCCAAATTTAACTTCTCCACCAAGACTCTTAATCTCATTTCGCATATTTATAATTATATCAATAAGGCTGTCCGTACCAATGTGTGGCTTAGAATCATACAGAATATCCTCAGGCGCTCCAAACCTGTGAAAGCATTGAAGTACAAATCTGCCTTTTCCGTCTTTATCCTTGATAAGAGTATTTAATTTTCCATCTGAAAAGGTTCCTGCACCACCCTCACCAAAGCATACATTTGATTCAGGATTTATTTTCTCGCCACTCCAAAAGGCTTCAACATCTTTTTTACGTGTAAGTGCATCCTGGCCTCTTTCAAAACATATAGGTTTAAGACCTGCCTTGGCCAGAAGATATGTGCAAAAAATACCTGCAGGTCCAAAGCCTATTACAACAGGACGATTAGAAGGAGCGGTGCTAACTTTAGGAATTACATAATCAACAGGCTCTACAATAGATACCTCATTAGGTTTAAACTTACGTTTAGGCTTATGGTTTGTTTCAACGTCGACAGCATAAACATATTTTAAATCACCCTTTCTGGCATCAATTGAGCGCTTAAAAAGCTTAAGCTTGGTTATTTCCTCAGGCTTAATTCCAAGAATAAAAGCTGCCTGCTTTTTTATGTCCTCTTTGCCATGCTTAAATGGCACCTTTATCTGATGTATTCTATACATTAAATCTCCTTATATCGCATTTCCAACTAAATGACCTGAGGTAAATGCCCATTGCAGGTTATAGCCTCCACAGGCACCATCAATATCCAGAACTTCTCCTGCGAAATATAAATTTGGAACTATTAGTGACTGTAGGCTTTCATCCACTTCACTAAATCTGATTCCACCATGCATAACCTGTGCTCTGTCAAAATCAGCGGTACCGGTCACTTCTACGCTCATTGCTGTAAATGCTTTAACTATTTTGTTAATGTCCGATGGTCTGATTGAGGAAGCTCTTTTATCAGGATTTAATCCTGCCTTCCTCAATAAGTAATCAAGTAGCTTTGAATTAAGCATTCCTGTCAGGCACTCATATGTAGTCTTTCCCTGAGAATATTTTCCATTTATTCTTTCAGAAATCATTGAAAAGAGCTTCTCTTCTTTAAACTCCGGAAAGAAATTAATAAAAACATACTTATTTTTTTTGCAGTTATCATCATAAAAATAAGAGCTAAGCTGCATAATAGGTATTCCACCGATATTATCCTTATTAAAAATAATCTCACCCTTATCTCTATGAATAGCACCAGTTCTTACAGAGTTGCGATTATCACTGTAATTACTATCTTTATCAGAAACTTTCGTGGAAGGACAAGCCTCACTAGAAAGATAAACCTCCGCCTTCACTCGAACTCCCTGAAGTGCTGAGAGCTCCTTACCTTTAAATTTAAGTGAGGTAAGTGCAGGCGAAAGCTTCGTGAAGGAATGACCTAATCTCTTGATGGCTGGATAAAGACTACCATCACTTCCATGCTTAGGAGAAGCAAGTCCGCCACATGCAATAATAACGGCATCTGCATGATAGGTCATGTCCTCACTCATACATAAAAGCTCGCCATTATCACATCTGATATCTAAGATTTTTTGCTCAAAAATCAATTTAACATTCAGTCTTCTAAGCTCAGCATTTAAAACTTCAACTATTGAAGCTGCCTGCTCTGAATTAGGGTATACATATCCATTTATATCCTTAGCCAATATCCCTAATTCTTCAAAAAATGCAATAAGACTGTAATTATTAAACTCAGTTAATGTATCATTAACATTCTCACCAAAGCCTTCAGCTGTATTATAAAACAACTGATAATAGTTGTCGTGGTCATAGGCTAAGTTTGTAAAGTTACATCTTCCATTACCGGTTGCCAAAAGCTTACGTCCGGGCTTGGAATTGCCATCGATTATTGTAACCTTATTTCCATTTCTGGCTGCAGTAATAGCCGCCATCATGCCGGCAGCGCCACAGCCAATAACAATAACATTTTTCATAAAATATGCCTCTAAAAAGTGCAAATGCATTAGATTCTTTTGAATTTCTTAATGCATTAATGATTCTAGCATCAAATAGGCCTCTTCCGGACTTGAAAAATAGTAACCTGTCTCAAGCTCCGCTATTTCATCAGAAGTCAAATTAATTGAAGATAATTCAATGCTTTCCAAATATTCATCATCCTCAAGACTGAAAAGTATAAGCTTATCATTTACCAATGCTAAAACAGTACCACTATTTTCTCCTAAGCTGTCAATCAGCCTGGCAAGATAATTATATTCTGTAATAGAATTAGCCACTAAATTATAATCAAGCTTAACAAAAGAGCTTTCAGCTTCCACAGTTTCATAAGCAGACTCTGAACTGCTGATGTTTTTATCCTCATATGAAAGTTCTAAGTTTCTATCCGACGATAGGTCTTCCTGTAAATTTTGAGAATTACCATCTGACAAATCACCTTCATAAGACTGCCCTAAGCTACCGTCTAAAACCAGTTCAGAATCAGCCAGCTCCAAATCGTAATCATAATCTATCAGATTCTTATACAAATCTGAAGCCTTATTCTTTACAGTTTCATATCCTCCGAACAAACTACCCCAGAGGGTTAAACCCAGGATAGCCATTATTAATACAGCAAGTACAATATTTAAACTTCTATTCATATTCCCTCTTAATTCTTATAAAATTAGTATAGCTTAACCCACGAAAAAAGTTTCACTATTTGTAAGTTAAGATAACTTTTATAAAAATTATTTCCAGAGAGAATATAATTTATTCAAATTTGATTAATTCAAAACAAAGAACCTGCCTGGAATTTATCTCTAATTTTTAATCAGTAAATAAACCAGCTGCTTTAAAAGCTAATCAACAAGCTTAAAGCTAATAAGCAAGCTTAAAGAAAGTGATTATAAAAGCTTAATTCTGGTAAAAATTCTTACCAAAAGACTTCCCTTTGGCATATTTAAAAGCTCTTCTTTGGTCACTCCCTTAAGCTTTATAAGGAATACAAAATAAACCATAACTGCAATAACAATTGAAATACAGGTTGCAATTGAGTTTCCTAAAAAAGCAGTTCCATGATAAATTCCAAATGCAGCAGCGCCCATTAAAAGTGCTGAAACAAGTGGAATTATAAAGGTCTTTACAACCTCCTGCTTATAATCAATAAGCTTTCCTATGCTTCGCCAGTTAAGTATGCAAACCACTAATGGGAATAAAACATTACATATTACAAGTGCATAGGAATTAAGTGGTGTAAATCTTAAAAGTATATAGAGAACAGGTATATGAATCAACAGAGAAATTGCTGAATGCCAAACAGGCAGACTCATTCTGTTAATTCCCTGCAAAACACCATTTGTTACAGTAGACAGTGCAAAGAAAATTACACAAACTCCACCGATTGTCATCATATTTGCACTCGTTGAACTGCTGTCACCAAATAACAGCTGTAAAATAGGACTTGAAAGAACACTAAGTCCTACTGCACATGGAAAGGCAATTATCATATTAAACTTAACTACTGTTGCAATTCGTTCCTTCATTTTATCCATATGGCCAAGAGTATATTCAGAAATAAGACTTGGCACAACGGCAGTTCCCATTGCACTTGCAACCGCAATCGGAACATTTGAAAGAAGTCTGTACTTATTGGAGTAAATTCCCCACAAAGCACTTCTCACATCTTCAGAAAGCCCCTTTGATGACATAACTACATTATACATTACACTGTCAAGTGAGCCGCTAATCTGATAAATTGTCTGACTAAGTATAACAGGAAGTGCTGTTGCAATAAGAACCTTTAAAATAAAGGAATTAGCTTCTGTGCTTTTATTTGCCTGATTTTTACTAATTCCACTAAGTGGTTTATATATAGCAAAAATAATCAGAAGAGTTACGAGTGCTGCAACGGCTCCTGAAAGTGTTCCAAGAGTTCCTCCTGCTGCACCATAGGCAAGTGCATTACTTCTGCTGCTAAAAATCTTAAGGAAATAATAAGAAGCACCAATACTTACAGCCGCATTTATAATCTGCTCTACAACCTGTGAAATAGCTGTGGGTACCATGTTATTAAAGCCCTGGAACCAGCCTCTGATTACGCCCATTACTGAGAATACAAAAATTGTCGGAGCAAGTACCTTCAAAGGAATCGCCACATTAGGACAAGAAATCAGCTTTCCATAGGCATCAGCTAAAAAGACTAAAAGAAGTGTTGCAATCATACCGACAATTGCTCCAAAGGTTATCGCTACCTTAAATACCTTTTTAGCATTACCAAATTCGTTTTTACTAATCCTTGCTGCAACCAGCTTAGATACTGCAAGTGGCAGACTATAAGATGACAAAATAAGTGCCAAATTGTAAATTTCATAGGCATAGCTGTAGTAGCCCATTGCCGTATCACCAAGAATTCTGGTCATTGGTATACGATAAATGAGTCCAATAATTCTAACTATAATAGATGCAGCTGCTAAAATTGAGCCCTGCACAATAACATTTTTTTTCAAATTTTCATTACTCATAGTCTCTTGTAATGTTTATTCCTTCCAAAATTTCTTCCTGCATTTTTTCCATAACCTTACGTTCCTCATCATCCATATGGTCATAGCCAAAGAGATGAAGCATACTGTGGGCACATAAAAATGCTATTTCACGAATTACCGAATGATTGTAATGCTCTGCCTGCCTCAGGGCCGTTTCAAGGCTTATTACAATATCGCCAAGAATCAATTCCCCTGATTCCGGATCAAAGAGAGTTAAATCATCCTCATCTATGTCATCAAAGCTGCCTGCGACAGAATATTCAAGCATTGGAAATGACAATACATCAGTAGGCCTGTCTATGCTTCTTTGCTCCATATTGATTGAATGAATTTCTTCATCCTCTACTAAGAGAATATTTACCGCAATCTCGTAAGGACAATCCACATAGTCACATGCGGCATTAACTACCTTCGTAAAAAGCTCATTAAAATTGATATTTTCCAAAAGCTCGGATTCTTTTTCAATTTCAATTGTCATTAAGATTTACCACCTTTATTATTTTAATTATCTGAAGAATCAGAAGTGCTTCTAAATTTGTTACCGGCAGGTCTTCTTTCTCTCGCGGCCTTTCTCTGCTCTTTCTTATTCTGAAGCTCTTCATAATTATCATAGGCCTGTACAATTTTCTGTACAAGAGGATGTCTGACTACATCCTTACTTGTAAGTCTTGAAAAGCCTATTTCATCAATATCTGAAAGAACTTTAAGCGCAACATCAAGTCCTGAGGTCTGACCATAAGGAAGATCCTTTTGTGTAAGGTCACCGGTAATTACTACCTTAGAACCAAATCCGATTCTCGTTAAAAACATCTTCATTTGTGCAGGTGTTGTATTTTGAGCCTCATCGAGGATGATGAAAGCATCATCAAGTGTGCGTCCTCGCATATAGGCAAGAGGTGCAACCTCGATAAGTCCTTTTTCTGAATTTTTTTGAAATGAATCGGCTCCCATTATCTGATAAAGTGCATCATAAAGTGGGCGCAGATAAGGATCTATCTTGCTCTGAAGATCTCCGGGCAAAAATCCCAGCTTTTCACCTGCTTCTATTGCAGGACGTGTAAGAATTATTCTGCTGACCTCATCATTTTTAAATGCAGTAATTGCAGCTGCCATAGCCAGATAGGTTTTTCCCGTACCTGCAGGTCCGATTCCAAATACTACCATTTTATTTCTAATATTGTCAATATAATCTTTTTGTCCAAGTGTCTTAGGCTTGATTGGTTTACCTGAAATTGTATGACAAATCAGGTCCTTATCTATTTCTACAATGCTCTCTGCACTATTTGTCTTTGTAAGTGAAAGGCAATAAGTAACATTCTGAGTAGTGATTGTATTTCCCCTTTTAGATAGCTCATAAAGGCTTTTAATGCAATCCTTAGCTTTTTTTACAGGTCCTTCCTCTCCAATTATCTGAAGAAGATTATCTCTCTGTAAAAGAGTTACTCTTAAGGTTTTCTCTATCAGCTTGCAATTTGCATCATACTCGCCAAATATATTTTTAATATGTGCTGCAGTTATGTTATCAATTGTATCTATCAAAACTGTATCTCCTATTAATTGTACTTTCAATAAATTAAAGTGGATTTATTCATAATAAATCATGCAGCCTCTCAGTAAATATGAAATCCTAAGACTAAGGGCTTCATCCGTTTCCACAAATTGATAGTCCTCAGATAAAATTTCAATCTCGCCTTGCTCATATTTAAGCTTATCGGCTAAAACCCTATCCATTATTAATTGCCTAGCCTCATCATTACTAAGTCTTACCGTCTCATAATGGTATTCATTAAAGCTTATGCTTCTAAATAACAGTGGCAGGTTAAATAATGTAAGTTGCGAAACCGCACAATCAGAGGTTATTATATCACAGTTCATATATGAATTACTAGGAATATATGAAAAAAGTTTGTCATTTTTATAGCAAATTATTAAACCTTTTCTAAAATCACCTGTATAGACCTTTATCTCTTTAGAAAATTCCTCTACATATTCGAGTTCTTCACAATAATCAATTAAAATGTCGGCATCCGGTACGACTTTTCTCTCGCCAACCTTTTCCTCATAATTATTTAAAATATCTATACTGCCGGACACTAAAACATCACCAATACTAACCTCATCGCCTGCTTTCTTTACGGCTTCTCCCTCTCTGATAAAAATATCTGAAATTGTTCCACTTACACCTGCTTTTATTTCAGATGAAGCTTGCAAATCAAGACTTTCAGAAAAGTCCTCATCTATATTAAGATATAAAATATTTCCTTCTATATAGGCACTAACCCATTTTACATTTTCTGCATTTGCATAAATATATTCTTCTATGGCCTCACAAGAGATTTCAGATTTTTTACAAAATACAGAAATGCCGGCATCATTGAGTAAATCATCTAAAAATTCTTTAGTATAATAAGAATTTCCAAAATAATTGATTTCCAATATAAGCGAATTCATATAATTATAAATCATGAAAATTATAATTATTAAAATCAGATTATAGCAGTTTCTCTTAATAAATTTTAGCAGACCAATAAGGCCACCATATTTAAGTATAACTATTCTGCACCCGGTTCGTTCATTTAACTTTATAATAGCTTCATAATCCGAACGGGTAAGTCTAAAGAAATATATACCATCGCCTGATTTCAAGTCATTTAGCTCAAGTCTGTTACTGACACATAGCCTTAGCAGGCGATTAATCATTCCTCCGGAGGCTGCGACTTCTATATAGCCTAAAATCCAAAATAAAGCTTTATTCACTTAATGAATCCTTATATACTCAATATTTTTAATACGTCCCCTGATTATAAGCTCATCCTCAGTATAACAGGTTATAGTCAGCTGTTCACCGAGAATTATAACAAGTAGGCCGACACTTCGAAGAGTAATTTTTTCCTTGCCATATTCCTCTACACGACCATAATTTTCCGCATAGACCTCACTGTCTTTAGTTATTTTTAGCTTTATATTGTCTTTAAAAGTATCACGTGGGATATTAATCCTGTCAGATATTCTTATTTTTCTTGAAAGATTTCTACTGTTCCAATGCTTTTGATTAGAGTCAATCTGATTTTTTACATATTTAAAGCTGTCTTTGAGATTAGAATTATTGTCAGAATTAAAGGATTTGAATATATTCATATATATGCTTAGTGCCGGTAACTGTTATTAACCTCAAGCACTAATTCCTATTACCATAGTTATATATATTTATTCATGCATAATTTATTTTATGATAAATGTGCCGCCCAGGCGCACATGAAAAAAAGCTGCTAAAAATAGCAGCTTTTGATTCATTTACGTAAATTGATTATTTATACTTTCTCTTACGAGCAGCCTCAGACTTTTTCTTACGTCTTACGGATGGCTTCTCATAATGCTCTCTTTTACGAATTTCCTGCTGGATACCAGCCTTAGCACAATTTCTCTTGAAACGACGAAGTGCGCTATCTAATGATTCGTTTTCCTTTACGATTACATTTGACATTCTTTACGACCCCCTTCCAATCGTGGAATAGGTAATACTACCGAAATTTATACTAGTTCTCACAAGTACTTGACAATTATACACTAGTCTTACCAGTTTAGTCAATAAATTTTTTCAAAAAAATCGTAATTTTTTAACCTTATCTGAAAAGTCCCCGCTTCTTAAGCGGGGATAGGGACTTTTCAGCATCAGTAGGAGGCTGGACTCCTACTGATGAGCCACGAAGT
>CAZVBH010000027.1:0-25928 GCA_964625275.1 uncultured Lachnoclostridium sp. | reverse complement strand
AAGCTCAAGACCTTCATGGCTGATATGCCAAAGGTTTCTATCACGAGAATAAGCATTGTCTTCTGATGCAAATGGAAGATCAATATTGTGCTTCTTAATAAATTCAATTTCAGATTCACGAGAATCCATCTTCCAAAGATCACTTCTCCAAGCAGCAATAATCTTGATGTCAGGAGCAAGAGCCTTGATTCCTAATTCAAATCTAACCTGGTCATTTCCTTTACCTGTTGCACCATGACAAATAGCAACAGCGCCTTCTTTACGAGCAATCTCAACGAGCTTCTTAGCAATAAGTGGACGAGCCATTGAAGTACCTAAGAGATATTTGTTCTCATAGGTTGCATTTGCCATAACACATGGAGCAATATAATCCTCAGCAAACTCATCATTTACATCGAGAATGTAAAGCTTGGAAGCACCTGAGTACTTAGCTCTTTCATCAAGACCTTCGAGCTCAGATTCCTGACCACAGTCGATACATACACAAATAACATCGTAGTCGAAATTCTCTTTTAACCATGGAATAATGGCTGTGGTATCAAGACCACCGGAATATGCAAGAACTACCTTTTCTTTCATATTAAAAATCCTCCTAAAAGAATAATCAAAACATTTTGGCAAAAAAATTGCCTTCTGATTTATAAATATACACTAATATACAGCAATTTACAAGACAAAATATTGATTTATCGCTTATTTAGGATTATGATATCTAAGTTAGAAGAACTATTTATAGTTTGTTAAAAGCAATAAGCCTAGAGGCATTACTATATTTAATAATAAAAAATTAAAAGCTGGATACATTACGGTAATTTTTCTAATCAAAGCGGATATTCCTGATCCACTTCGCTACTTGCTCATAATCTTAAAGCGACTTCAGCAAAGGTTAGAATTAACAGAATAAATATTCTGAAATTATCTTAATTAAAGAAAGGAAATACATATGAAATGGATACTTGCAAGTAAATCACCAAGAAGAAGAGAGCTGCTTTCACGATTTGTAACTGACTTTGATATTGTAGTCAGTGATGCAAATGAAAGCTACAGTGCGACTAAGCCCTCAGAAATTGTAAAAGAGCTCGCTAAGCTTAAATGTGATGCAATTAAAGATATAGATAAATCCGATACAATAGTCATTTCTTCAGATACTATTGTTTGGGCAGATGATGAAGCTCTCGGTAAGCCTAAGGATTTAGAGGACTGCGAAAGAATGATGAGAAAAATGTCAGGTAAGGCTCATCAGGTTTATACAGGTCTTTGTGTAAGACATTATTATAATAATGAGGTGGTAACTGAAGACCTTATTGCAGAAAAAACTGATGTATATGTGGATGAGCTTAGTGATGATGAAATTAATGAATATATTCATACTGACGAGCCTTATGATAAAGCGGGCGGCTATGCAGTTCAGGGTATTTTTTCTAAGCATATAAGCAGGCTTGACGGTGATTTTTATACAGTGGTAGGCTTCCCGGTAAATACATTTTATAAAATTATCAAAAAAAATCACTATTTATAGGAAAACCTATAGAATTTTACTATTGATTTATATGGGATAAGTCACTATAATATGAAAGTGTTTGCATATTAATGTATTTTTATACATTTTGAATAATATTTATGCATGGAGGAAGAAATGATAAAGGCAGGAATAATTGGAGCCACAGGCTATGCAGGACAGGAAATTGTCAGAATACTTATGAATCATCCTGAAGCTGAGGTCGTTTGGTATGGATCACAAAGCTATATAGATAAAAATTATGCGGATGTATTTCCAAATATGTTCCAGATTGTAGATGAGAAATGTCTGGGTGAAAATTTACCTGAACTGGCAGAAAAGGCAGATGTAATTTTTACTGCAACACCTCAAGGTCTTTGCTCATCACTGGTAAGTGAAGATGTTCTTTCAAAGGTTAAGGTTATTGACCTTTCAGCAGATTTCCGTATAAAGGATGTAAAACGTTACGAAGAGTGGTATAAGCTTGAACACAAAAGTCCTGAATTTCTTGACGAAGCTGTCTATGGTCTTTGTGAAATTAATCGTGACAAGGTTAAAAATGCCAGACTTATTGCAAATCCGGGCTGTTATCCAACCTGCTCAACCCTGAGTATTTATCCACTCATTAAGGAAGGAATAATTGATCCTTCTACCATTATTATTGATGCAAAGAGTGGAACAAGTGGTGCCGGAAGAGGTGCTAAGGTTGCTAATCTTTATTGTGAGGTTAATGAATCAATCAAGGCCTATGGAGTAACTACTCATCGTCATACTCCTGAAATTGAGGATCAGCTTTCTTATGCATGTGGAAAAGAAGTGATAATTAATTTTACTCCTCATCTTGTTCCTATGAACAGAGGCATTTTAGTAACAGCTTATGCAAGCTTAATTGGTAAGCATGATTATGACGAGCTTAAGGCTATCTACGATAAGTATTATGAAAATGAATATTTTGTTCGTGTTTTGAATAAAGATGTTTGTCCTGAAACAAGATGTGTTGCAGGAAGCAATTTCGTAGATGTGAACTTTAAAATTGATCCTAGAACCAATAGGGTAGTTATGATGGGTGCTATGGATAATCTCGTTAAAGGTGCAGCCGGTCAGGCAGTTCAGAATATGAATATTATGTTCGGACTTGATGAGAAGACAGGCTTAAGAGCTGTACCAATGATTCTGTAACCTTAAAGCTTAGAAGTGGCATTAAGGTTATGAGCTAGTAGTGAAGCGAATTGCAATTATCCGTTTTAATAATTTTTTTTAAATATAAATCTATGGCAAATATCTTTAATATTAACTTTGCCATAGCAGACAATTGAATTATAATACATTTGTAAGCTAATATTATGATTATAAATGGAAAGGTAGAGTAAGAAATGAGAAAGATTAAAGGTGGCGTTACAACAGCCAGAGGCTTTAAAGCTAATGGTGTTTATGCAGGAATTAGAAAAAAGAAAAAAGATGTGGCTCTTGTTTACAGTGAGACTCCTTGTATTGCAGCAGGTACATTTACAACTAATCTCGTAAAGGCTGCACCTGTAAAATGGTGTAAGGAAATTTTAAATAATGGTCTTGCTAAGCATGGTGTGATTTTAAATAGTGGTATTGCCAATGCATGCATGGGTGAGCAGGGAATCAATGACAATTATGAGTTCGTAAAATCAGCTGCAGATGCATTTGGTCTTGAGCCTGAGCAGTTCTTTGCCGGTTCCACAGGTGTAATTGGGCAGCCAATGCCAATGGATGTAATTAAGAAGGCAATTCCTTCACTTGTTGCAGGTCTTGGAACTACTGAGGAAAATGCTCTTTCAGCTACTGAAGCGATTATGACAACTGATACAACTCCAAAGCAGGCAGCAGCTTCCTTCTCAATTGAAGACCAGGAAATTTATGTCGGTGGTATGGCAAAGGGTTCAGGAATGATTCATCCTAACATGGCTACAATGCTTAGTGTTGTGACAACTGATATTAATATTGACCAGAAGCTTTTGCAGGAAGCTGTTTCTAAGGTTGTTAATGAAACCTTCAACATGATTAGTGTTGACAGAGATACCTCCACAAATGATACTTTTATCGTTCTTGCAAACGGTCTTGCCGGAAATGAAAAGATTGTAAAGAAGGATAAAAACTATGACAATTTTGAGACAGCACTTAAGGTTGTCTGCAAATCATTAGCTAAGAAGATGGCTGCTGATGGTGAAGGTGCTACTAAGCTCATGGAATGTAAGGTAAGAAATGCAAAGACTAAGGAGGATGCTGTTCTTCTTAGTAAGTCAGTAATTACCTCAAATCTTGTAAAGTCAGCTCTTTTTGGTTCTGATGCCAACTGGGGCAGAATCCTTTGTGCACTTGGTTATTCTGGCGCAGATTTTGATCCTGACATGGTAGATATTTATCTTGAAATTGACAATGAGGATGGCGAAGAAGAGAAGATGCAGCTCGTTAAGGATGGAAGAGCAATCGACTATTCTGAGGAATATGCTACTTACATGCTTAGTCAGAAGGAAGTTACAATAAAGGTTGATGTTAAGGCAGGTTATGAGAAAGCTACAGCCTGGGGCTGTGACCTTACTTATGACTATGTTAAAATTAATGGAGATTACAGAAGCTAATCATTATTAGTTATCTGGATATAAAAAGGATAGGATAAATTATGGCAGAACATTTAGATGATGTTATTTTCAAGGCACAGACTCTTATTGAGGCTCTGCCTTATATTCAAAAATTTAATAATAAAATTGTTGTAGTTAAGTATGGCGGAAGTGCTATGCTTGACCCTGAGCTAAAGCTAAATGTAATTAAGGATGTTGCCCTTTTAAAGCTTGTTGGTATGCATCCTGTAATTGTTCATGGTGGCGGAAAGGAAATCTCAAAATGGGTAGGTCTTTTAGGCCATGAAGCTGTTTTTGTTGAAGGACTTCGTGTGACAGATGACGAAACAATGGAAGTTGCTGAAATGGTACTTTCAAAGGTCAATAAGAGTCTTGTACAGATGCTTGAGCAGATAGGCGTTAAGGCAGTGGGTATTAGTGGCAAAGACGGTGGAATGCTTCAGTGTGAGAAAAAATATGCTAATGGCAAGGATATCGGCTTCGTAGGTAATGTTACTGCTGTCAATACTGATATTATTGATACTCTCATTGAAAATGGTTATATTCCTGTAATTGCACCAATTGGTATGGATGAGAATTCTCAGTCCTACAATATTAATGCAGATGATGCTGCATGTGCAATTGCTGCTGCACTTGGTGCAGAAAAGCTCGCTTTCCTCACTGACATTGAAGGCGTTTACAAAGATCCTAAGGATCCTTCAACTCTTTTATCACAGCTTACACTTACTGAAGCAGAAAAGCTTATTGAGGATGGCTATATTGGCGGCGGAATGTTACCTAAGCTTAAGAACTGCATTGAGTCAGTTAAAAATGGTGTATCAAGAGTTCATATAATTGACGGAAGAAGTCCTCATTGTCTGCTCCTTGAGTTCTTTACTAATAAGGGTGTCGGAACAGCTATTATTGATGATGATCTTGAATAAATAAACTAAGACGCAGTAATGTATAATTAGTAGTTTATAATTCAGCCTCAAAGTAGCTTTAAGGTTAAGAAAAAGTGAGAAGCGGACCAGGAATATCCGCTTTGATTTTATAATTATATGTTACTAATTATTACTTTTAGATGTATTAATTTTTAATTTTATAAATGGAGAATTTTATGGATACAAAAGCTATTATTTCAGAAGCTGAGTCAGCTTTAATGAAAACCTATGGAAGATATCAAATTGTCCTTGATAAAGGTGATGGTGTTTATCTTTATGATACAGATGGCAAGGAATATCTTGATTTCTGTGCAGGTATTGCCGTATTTGCACTCGGTTATAATAACAAAGAGTACAATGATGCACTCAAAAATCAGATTGACAAGCTTATTCATACTTCAAATTATTATTATAATGAGCCCGCTGCAAAGGCTGCAACAGCTGTGAAGAAGGCTACAGGAATGGATAGAGTATTTTTTACAAACAGTGGTACAGAAGCTAACGAGGGTGCCATTAAGCTTGCAAGAAAGTATTACTATGAGAAAAAGGGCGCAGCTGATAGTGAAATCATTGCTATGGGACATTCCTTCCATGGTAGAAGTATAGGTTCACTTTCAGTTACAGGAACAAAGAAATACAGAGAGCCTTTTGAACCACTTATTGGTGGAGTAAAATGGGCAGAATTTAATGATTTAGAAAGTGTACGTTCTCAGATTGATGAGAAAACCTCTGCAATTATTCTCGAGACAGTTCAGGGCGAGGGTGGTATTTATCCCGCAAAGCCTGAGTTTATCAAAGGCATCAGAGAGCTTTGTGATGAACATGATTTAGTGATGATTTTAGATGAGGTTCAGTGTGGTATGGGAAGAACCGGTACCATGTATGCTTATGAACAGTATGGTGTAAAGCCTGACATCGTCACTACTGCAAAAGCACTTGGCTGTGGTGTGCCGGTTGGCGCTTTTTGCGCAACTGAAAAAGTGGCTTCAGCCTTTAAGCCCGGAGATCATGGCACTACCTATGGTGGAAATCCACTAGTATGTGCAGCTGTTGCTAAGGTTTTTGAATTATTTGAAGAAGAAGAAATCCTTGAAAATGTAAAGAGTGTAGGCGATTATCTTTATAAGAAGCTTGATGAAGTTGCTGCAAAATATGATTTTATAACAGATCACAGAGGCGTTGGACTTATGCAGGGTCTTGAATTTAATATGAATGTAAAGGATGTAATTGCAGACTGCATTAATTCAGGACTTATCCTCATATCTGCCGGAACAAACATAATCAGATTTGTTCCACCATTGGTCATTTCAAATGAAGATGTAGATAAAATGATTGTAATTTTAGAAGGTGTGCTTTCTAAGCTGTAAAAGACTAAAATATAACGGAGCTGAAGTGTATAACTTCAGCTCTTTTTAACTTTATCTGAAAAGTACCTCGCTTAAGAAGCGGGGCTTTTCAGATAAGGTTAAAACATCTACTTTGATTTTTTTGAAATTAATTTTAAATTACTCTTGTAATCAATCAAATTGTAGACTAAAATAAGAATGGATACAGACATGATTGCAATTATTTGTTTGGGAGGTTTTATGAAAAACAAATATTTCCTTGTAATCATTCTTGTAATATCAAGCTTGATTGGTATTGTTATTTATGAGAAAAGAGAAAAGCAGGAAGAAAATTACCTCATCACAAACGAAGACTCGGAAACAGGGGAAACTGAAGAAAACAGTCAGGGCTCTAATCAGGATAATAATTCTGATTTGGAAGCTGCCACGACTGATAATAGCTCTGATTCAGAAGCTGCCTCTGGTACTGTCAGTACTTACGTATGTGGAGAAGTTTATGAACCGGGAGTCTACGAGCTCACCGAAGGAAGCCGAGTAGCAGATGCCATAGATATGGCAGGCGGAATGCTCGATACTGCGGCTAAAAATTATTTGAATCTGGCAGATATTGTGGCAGATGGCAGTAAGATTTATGTTCCAAGTGAAGAAGAGGTTTCGGAGGTTTCACTAATAACTCCGGAAAGTCAGCTTTATTCAGGAACGGGAAGTGGAACCTCGTCTGATAGCTCAGATGACGAAAAGGTGTCAAACTCCCTTGTAAATATAAATACTGCGAGCCTCGATGAACTAAAGACTCTGCCGGGAATTGGAAATGCCAAAGCACAGGCAATTATTGACTATCGAACACAGAATGGTTCATTTTCATCTGTTGATGAAATTACAAATGTCAGTGGAATTGGAGATTCAACCTATTCTAATATTAAAGATAAAATAACTATATAAAAGGTTTTACTCCTTTAAATTTTTGATTGTTTGATTTGATTAAAATCAATTATATGCAATAATTACTGATTTTGATTTAGTTAAAAATCGAATTCAATGAAATTAATTTTGTATAAGATACGCAAGCTTGAATTGAATGTTTTACATTTAATTCTTTGAAAATATTATTAAAGAATAATTAGACAGAGGATAATTATGGCCAGAAAAATTTTAGTTGTTGATGATGAAAAGCTTATTGTTAAAGGTATCAAGTTCAGTCTTGAACAGGATGGTATGGAGGTTAGTGTTGCCTACGATGGTGAAGCAGCAGTTGATTTAATCAGGCACAATAAGTATGATTGTATACTACTTGATGTAATGCTTCCAAAGAAGAATGGTTTTGAAGTTTGTCAGCAAGTAAGGGATTTTTCTGATGTTCCAATTATAATGCTAACTGCTAAGGGTGAGGATATCAATAAGATTCTCGGACTTGATTATGGTGCAGATGACTATATTACCAAGCCCTTCAATATTCTTGAGGTAAAAGCCAGAATTAAGGCTATTATAAGACGTAATTCAAAAAAATCTGAGGCTAGAGAAGATAAGCCTGCAATTAATGTTATTGAAACTACCGGTTTTGTTATTGAAAGAGACTCAAAGAGAGTATTTATGGATGGCGAGGAGGTCGGACTTACTGCAAAGGAGTTTGATCTTTTAGATTTACTTGTTTCTCATCCCGGAAAGGTTTATTCAAGAGAAGACCTTCTTTATCTTGTTTGGGGTTATGATTTCGTCGGAGATGAAAGAACTGTAGATGTTCATATCAGAAGACTTCGTGAAAAGATAGAAGCTAACCCTAGCCAGCCTAAGTATGTTCATACTAAGTGGGGAGTTGGATATTATTTCCAGAACAATAATGCTTAAGAAAACATTTACCAGATTATTTAATTTACATTTTGTTATATTTATGATTCTTTTGGTTTCGGGAATACTTATAACACTGATACTTTCTAATAGTATCTTAAGTGCATATAAGGATTCCTGCGCCAGTCTTAAGGCTAATGATTTATCTGCCTACAGCTCACGAATTGTTAATCAGCTCAAGGTTACAGATTATTTGAACTCTACAAATGATACCATTGATAATGAGCTTGATGTAGCTGCTGAGCTTTATAATGGTCGAATTATCGTCGTTAATTCCGCTTTAGAAATTATTTATGACAGCTATGGAAGGGATACCGGTAAAACTGCAGTTATGAAGGAAGTTCTTAATTCCTTTAATGGCAATGACATTTCCCAAGCTGATTTTGAAAATAAAATGGGTATTTATACCTGTTCCATTAAATCAGATACAAAAAATATAAATGTCGGCTGCATTTTGTTTACCTATTCTCTTGAAAATGAAGTTACGACTTACAATTATCTTAGTCGTTTTTTCCTAATACTTGGCTCAGTAATCATCATTACGGTTTTGATTATCGGATTTGTACTTTCAAGTATGATAACAGCTTCTCTTAAGAAGCTGAGAAGACAGACAGCCCTTATTTCAGCAGGTCATCCGGAAACGGTACTTGAAGAAAAAGGTCTTTATGAATTCAAAATGATTGCAAGATCAGTTAATGATATGATGGTTAAGGTTAGAGCTACTGAGGAGGCACAACAGGAATTTGTTTCTAATGTATCTCATGAGCTCAAAACTCCAATGGCTTCAATGAAGGTACTTGCTGATTCACTTTTAATGCAGGATACTGCTGATGTTGCAATGTATCGTGAATTCCTTGGTGATATTAATGAGGAAATAACCAGAGAAAATAAAATAATTTCAGATCTTCTCGAGCTGGTTCGAATGGATAAGAAGACGACTAAGCTTAAGATTTCACTTTGCAGTATGAATGAAATTATGGGAGTAGTCATAAAAAGAGTTACTCCACTTGCAGAGAATCTTAATATCAAGGTCGTATATGAAAGCTATCGTGAAATTTCGGCTGAGGTTGATGATAATAAGCTTATAATGGCAATCACGAATATTTGTGAAAATGCGGTTAAATACAATAAAGAAATGGGTACTGTCAGGGTTGGACTAAATGCCGATACTCAATTCTGTTATATTACAGTTGAGGATACCGGCGTTGGCATACCACAGGATTCATTAAATCATATTTTTGAAAGATTTTATAGAATAGACAAAGCTCGTGACAGAGAGACAGGTGGTACAGGTCTTGGATTGTCAATAGCTAATGAAATTGTTCGTTTACATCATGGTGAGATAAAGGTGTTCAGCCAGGAAAATGAGGGTACGACCTTCAATATCAGACTGCCACTAAGTTATCAGACAACTAATGTAATGGTACATCTTAAGGATCAATAGTAGAATACACAATAACAACATAAACAGATAAGGAGATAAGCTAATATGAAATGTACTTACATTTTTAATAAAAAGAATATTTCAGCACTAATGCTGTGTCTTCTTATCGCTTTTTTATGCACTTCATGTTCATTATCCGGCAAGAAGGACAAAGCTTTAACCAAAGATAATGACAGCTTTATTGTTGTTGTTGATTCGACTAATATGGAATTAGTTAAGCAGGCCTATGAGTTCACTTCTCCCAACACAGAGGATAGGGTGGAAGAGATTATTAATGCTTTAAAGAGCTTCGAGGGTGAAGGTCTTGCTTCACCATTCCCAGAGGATGTAACTCTAAATGATTGGAGCTATAACGAAAAGCAGGTTTTTCTCTACTTTGGAAGTGAATATTATAATCTTGCTGTTACTGACGAGGTACTCTGTAGAGCGGCAATTGTTGAAAGTCTTTGTCAGATTTCAGGTGTACAGTCAGTCTCTTTTTATGTTGATGAAACCGAACTTACAATAAATAATCAGGTTATTGGCAGAATGACTGACGATACATTTTTGTATGATGTAAATGAAGATAATAGCACCGTAGAAGTTACATTATATTTCCCAGATGATAGTATGACTTCACTTACTAAAATTACGCGTACTGTCAAAGTGAATGGTATGTATACTGATGAGCAGACTATTTTAACAGAGCTGCTTAACGGACCTCTTGACTCTGAGGGGCTCTCGCGTGCTATTCCTTCAAATACTAAAATTCTCAACATAGTTACTAAGGACAAGGTATGCTATGTAAATCTTTCATCAGATTTTTTGGATTATCTGGATGCTGTTCCTGAGAACATTACAGTATATTCTATTGTAAATACACTTACTTCAGTTCCGGGAATTAGCAGTGTGTATATAACAGTTGAAGGAGATACTCTGGATTACTATAAAACTCTTCCTTGCAGTGACTTCCTTACCTATAATTATGATTTAGTTGATGAGGCAGAGTGATTTTTATCTTAAGAAGCCTTTACGCAAGCAATTACTCTTTGTTTCGACTTTATAAATTGGAATAGAGCCTTTTATTTTATCCCCTGTTTATTCAGGAAGGATTAGGTATAATAAATGAACAGACCACTTGCACTTGGAGTCTGTATTTTTGTGGCAGGGCTAATTTCTGCCGGTAACAGTAAAATTAGTTTTTTAATTATTCTTATTGTTATATTAATTTTTGTTAAAGCTTTTATCTTGTTTAATAAGGAAAAGAGAATATTTATTTCATCAAATGATGGAATCAAAACTTCTACATTATTAAACGAAAATAGTACTTTGATTTCTGCTAAAAAGGGAAATAAGACTTTTCTTAGTCAGATTTTCGTTCTGTTTCTTTGTATCTTAATGTATTTTCTAGGTGCCTTTCTAAGTATAAGTCTTTCCAAACCTTCAAGCGTAGAGTATTGGATATCTGAGGTTCAATCAGGTAAGAGTACAGTTTCAGGAACTGTTTCAAATGTCTATAATACTTCAACGGGTTATAAATATATTATAAATGTGACTTCAGTTAGCACTGGAAAGTCAGTGCTTTCAATAAAGAAAAAAGAATATATTTCTGTTTATTACGAAGAATTTTTTGAGCCTGAATCAGAAGTGACGATAAGAGGAGAAATTATGGCTTACACTGAGCCGATGAATCAGGGTGAGTTTAATTTATATAATTATAATAAGGCACGTAATATCCAGGGATATATATATGCTGATGAAATTAATTCTAAATCAAAGGACTTAAGCTTGAACGGAAGGATAGGCATTGCGATATATAAGCTTAGAGTTTATCTGACAGCCGGAATAAATTCCGTATTTGATGAAGATGCCGCAGGAATTTTAATTGCGATGATAACAGGTGATAAATCCTATCTTGACAGTGATTTAAAGGATATGTATCAGCAGGTTGGCTTTGCTCATATTTTGGCAATTTCAGGTGTACATATTTCTGTAATCGGCATGGCTCTTTTTAAAATGCTTAGCAGAAAAAATAAGGTAAGTGTAATGCCGGCTCTTTGTACACTCACTATCTTATGTGTTTATTATAAGCTTACAGGTGGCCAGGTTTCTTGTGAAAGAGCAATTTTCATGCTTCTATTTAGTCTAACTGCCGGCTGTATTGGAAGAAGAGCAGATTATCTGACTTCACTTTCATTTGCAGCCTTTATAATACTGCTTAGGACACCTTATGCAATTTTTGATATTTCATTTTTGATGTCATTTGCAGCTGGACTTGGAATTTATCTTTTTCAAAAGTATAAGGAATTTAATACTTATGATAATGGTTATAATTGTTTTGATTTTGCAGAAAGCATATTTAAAACCAAGTTTTTAAGTAATAAAATTGATTTTAAAAAAATATTAAATGAAATTAAATTTAAGATATATTTTACATTATGTATTCAAATTGCAATACTGCCGGTTCAGATGATGTTTTTCTATACCTTCTGTCCGTATTCAATTATATTAAATCTAATCCTTTTGCCATTTGTAAATATTATACTAGGCAGTGGTATTATTGCAGGAGTACTTAGTGGAATTTCGATTGTCCTTTCTTCAAGCCTTGGACTTATTGGAAAGCTCTTTTATTATTTGGCATTTATATCCTCATTACCTGCAAAGGGCTTACTTGCTGTTTATAACTATGGCTGCACTTATACTTTAAAGCTTCCTTACTCGCTTATGGCTACGGGGCATCTTAGCGTCGGCAAATTTATATATTTTTCCATGATGCTTGTTACATGGATTTTACTTGGAGCCTATTTTAAGGAAAGACTTTCAGATATACCTCTCAAGGAAAGTTTTTCAGATATACCTCTTAAGGAAAGTTTTTCAGATATACCTCTTAAGGAAAGGCTTTCAAATAATTCCCTTAAGGAAAGATTTAAAATTATTCCTCAAATGGAAAAGTTTAAAAATTTACCTCTTTTGCTGATTTTTCTTATTGTAATTCCAATTCATGGCAACAAGCTGAAGATTTCACAGCTTTATATCGGCCAGGGTGACTGTTGTATAATTACGCTTAAAGATAAGGTGATAATGGTAGATGGCGGAAGCAGTGATAAGTCAAATATTTATAAATATATTATCAAGCCTTATTTGAATTATTCAGGATATACAGATGTTGATTTTGTATTTATCAGTCATTCTGATGCTGACCATATATCGGGAATATCTGAAATGCTTGAGGCAGGATCTGATGCTGAAATTATTTTGCCTAAGCTATCTGATTATTCTTCATTTGAGGAAAACGGAATATATGGTGATTATAAAATGACTGAGGGCGATGAGTTTAAAGCAGGAGAGCTTAAATTTACCTGTCTTTATCCGGATTCTGAAAATTGCATGGAATCTGACAATGATACCTCATTAGTCCTTTACATGAAGTATCGTGATTTTAGTATGCTGTTTATGGGAGATTTATCTGAAACCTACGAAGGTAAAGTGACAGAATATGCAAATTCTATCGGAATAACCTCTGTTGACATTTTAAAGGTTGGTCATCATGGCAGTAAAACCTCCAGCAGTGAGGAGCTGTTAAGCTATTTTTCACCGGAAGCTACAGTGATTTCGTGTGGAATTGATAATTCCTACGGTCATCCGACGAAGGAGGCACTTGAGAGAATTCAAGACTCAGGCGCAGATATATATGTTACAAGTGAGGTCGGACAAATCACATTAGAGGTAAGTAAAAGCGCGAAGTCTGCTTTAAATACATATATAGATGATTAAGCATAATGCTAGGTTTTGAAGCTTTGATGTGTTATATTTATGGTTATAATTTCTAAAAGCTTAAGACAATCTTAATTGACAAAAAGCGTCACAAAGTATATACTGAAACCATATTTTTGGTTACGTTATTGGTAGGAGTATGCTATGAAAAAATTTGTGGGATATTATAACCCTTCAGTTATATTAACATATATTAGTGTTGTTTCTTCACTTTTTAGTATGTATCTGGCTCATAATCAGATATTCGGACCTGCGATTTTCTTTTTTATGTTTTCAGGTCTTTGTGATATGTTTGATGGAACAATTGCACGCAAAATTAAAAGAAATGACTATGAAAAGAAATTTGGTATTCAGATTGACTCTCTTTGTGACCTTGTCTGCTTTGGCGTAACGCCTGGATTTCTTGGAATCTGCCTCTACAAGGGTAACAATTTTCAACTTTTAGGCTTCTTTGCCGGAGCTGCACTTACTCTTGCAGCTGTAATCAGACTTGCTTATTTTAATGTGATGGAAGAAGAACGTCAAAGTAAAACCAATGAGAAAAGAAAAAGCTATGAAGGTCTTCCTGTAACTAATTCATCTATTATTGCGCCTTTTGCTTATCTTATTGGCTCATTAATTGCAAAGGTTACTGCACCTATTGTATTACCTTTAGTATTCAGTATCGCATTATTCATTACAGCCTTCTTATTCATTTTTAACTTTAGAGTTCCTAAGATTTATGGCAAGATGAATTATGTAATCATTGCATTTGCATTAGCTTTATTTATTGCTGTTCTTTTGGTTTAGAAAATTGGGAGATTTCTAATGGAAGATAATAATGAATTATTTATTAATTTATATAAGACAAGAGCCGGCGAAATTATTTGTAAGCCGGTAAAAAGCAGTGCTTTGATTGACTTCTTATATGGCACTAAATTGGGTAAAAATTTATTGAAAATTCTTACTTCAAAGTCTATATCTGAAGCTGAGCGTCTTTTTCTGTCAACCAGAGCTTCGTCTTTATTAATAGATCCGTTTATTAAGAAAAATCATATTTCTTTAAAGGATTGTATTCCATATAAATATGACTCCTTCAATGAATTTTTTATCAGGGAAATTTATACTGAGTCAAGGATTCTTTGTCAGGGTAATTTAGAAGTTGCAAGCCCTTCAGATGGAAGAGTCAGCATTTTTAAAATTGGTTCAAATTCTAAATTCAGAATTAAAAAATTAACATATACTGTCAGCTCACTTTTACAAAATGATAAACTGGCGAAGTACTATGAAGATGGTTATCTTGTAATTGTACGTCTTTGTGTTGATGATTATCATCATTATAGCTACTCCGTAAGTGGTGAAAAGACCAAGGACAAATTTATCAGTGGAAGACTCAATACCGTAAATCCAATAGCTTATAATTATTCCAGGATTCTTACAGAAAATGCAAGAAGCTATTCTGTAATTACTCTGGATAATGGAGTGAAGGTTACACAGATGGAAGTTGGCGCAATGGGAGTTGGCCGAATTGTTAATGATGAACCTGAAAGCACTTATGCTATAAAAGGTAATGAAAAAGGTCATTTTGAATTTGGCGGTTCTACGATTGTGCTTTTGTTTCCTAAGGATAGCTTTGTGCCGGCTGAGGATTTAGTAAATAATACGAAAAATCATTTTGAAACCAAGGTGCTTATGGGTGAGTCGCTTGGTGTACTTAATTCTTAAAAAATAGGTGAATAAGTGAGACAGATTAAGCAGGACTTAAAAAATAATGAATTTAAAAGATTTTATCTTCTGACCGGTGATGAAGAGTATCTCAAAAGCCTTTATAAAAAGAGATTAGTTGCCGCCATGATTCCTGATGGAAGTGATATGAATCTTAATTATTTTGAAGGTAAAGGAATTGATGCAGCAGAGGTCAAGGGTATTTCTGAAACCTTACCTTTTTTCGCTGATAAAAGATTAATTGTTATAACTATGTCAGGTTGGTTTAAGTCTGCCGGTGAATTTGCTGATTATATAGCTTCATCACCTGAGACTACCTATTTTATTTTTGCTGAGAGTGAAGTTGACAAGAGAAACAAGCTCTATAAATTTGTAGCAGCAAATGGTTATATTGCAGAATTTGGCCAGCAGAGTCCAAGTGATTTGATGATGACAGTTGCTTTAATTTTAAAGCAGAAAGGTCTTGCAATATCTAAAAGCAATTGTGAATATTTTCTTTCCAGAGTCGGAACTGATGTTGCAAGAATCTACAGCGAGCTTGACAAGCTTTCCGGCTATTGTGCCGATCAGACTGAGGTTAAGAGGGAGGATATTGAGGCTATTTGCGTAGAAATACCTGAAAGCAAAATTTTTGCTATGATGGATGCCATGATGGCCGGTAATTCAGACCGAACCTTTGAGCTTTATTATGATTTGCTTGCCTGCTATGAAAAGCCAATGTCTATTCTTTTTAGACTCATAACTAATTATAATCAGTTCTATCAGACAATGCTTCTATACTCAAAAGGTGAGTCAAAGCAGGGAATCGTTTCAACTGCCGGAATTAGAGATTTTGTTGTTGATAAATATTTACGCATGAGAAGTAAGTATACTGTAAGTAAGCTTTCCGAGATTGTTGAAAATGGCCTCGAGCTTGAAGCCAAAATCAAACGTGGAGACATGGATGAAAGGATTGCAGTAGAAATTTTTCTAAATAAATATTGCAAATAAAGAATTTATGTAGTAAATTTATTCTGTTTGTAAAATAAGTTTTTATGGAAGCGTATCGAAGTGGTCATAACGGCCCTGACTCGAAATCAGGTAGTCCTTTTTGGGCTCGTGGGTTCGAATCCCACCGCTTCCGTTTTTTTTGTCAATTTTTTTGAAATTATAATTGACAAATTGATTTTAAAAGGTTATTATTATCGAGTATGTTTAGGTAAAACGTCCGTGTCCGGATTTACTTAGACAGTCATGCGAAAAAAATTATAAAATAGAAATTTTTGGAGGAACTGAAATTGGCTAATATCAAATCTGCTAAGAAGCGTATTGATGTAATTGAGAAGAAGACATTAAGAAATAAGATGATTAAGTCTAAGATTAAGACTTTAGTAAAGAAGGTTGAAGTTGCTGTGGCTGCCGGCGACAAGACTGCTGCTACTGAAGCTCTTAAGGATGCTACAATTGCTATTGATAAGGCTTGTGCAAAGGGAATTTTCCATAAGAATACAGCTGCAAGAAAAGTATCCAGAATTACTAAGGCAGTTAATGCCCTGTAAATTTTAATTCATGACTATTTATTTGAAGAGATCTGTTTTAGCAGGTCTCTTTTTATTTTGTCCTAAATTTCCATAACTTTGATTTTTCCTTCAAATCTGATAGTATACGCATTTAAAAATCTGAAACTTAACCTTATCTGAAGTGGCTTTAAGGTTATGAGCTAGTAGCGAAGTGGACCTGGAATATCCACTTTGATTCTGTTTTACAGGTTGATCATATAAGTAATTGTATATTTTAATTAAAAACCGGAAATCATATTCAAGATAGTTATCAGAAATAAATAATTAATCTATGGTTAAAATTTGTAATAAAATTAATTATATAACATATAATTTTAGAGGTATGAAATGAAGTTTAAAATTAGGACGGACCTGGCTTATGAGACTCGCGAAAGCTTTAGTGATGATGTTGAAATTAAAGGTGTTTCCCTAAAAAAGAAAAATATTGAAAACTCTTTAATTACCATAATAGAAATTTTCTCTCCGGAAGGTGCAGAAGCAATGAATAAACCAATGGGGACTTATGTAACGATAGAGAATGACAGTTGTCTTGAAGCTTCTGAGTCTGATAGAGTTGAGCTTTCAAAGTTAATTGGACATGAGCTTAAAATGTTAGCTGTTAGCACTTGTAAAGAAATGCCTGAAAGCATTTTAGTGGTCGGGATAGGCAATAGAAATATTACGTCTGACTCACTTGGTCCACTTGTGGTTGAAGGACTTAATATTACCAGCCACATTAAGAGATATTTACCTAATGCCGCTGCCGAAACCATAAGTCTTTCTGCCATAGCACCGGGTGTAATGGCGCAGACCGGTATTGAAACATCTGAAATATTAAAGGGGATAGTAGATAAAATCAAACCAGAGCTTGTGATTGCGATAGATGCGTTAGCAGGCAGAAATTTGAGGAGATTGAATAAGACATTTCAAATTAGCAATACCGGAATAAGTCCCGGTGCAGGACTAGGTAATCTTAGAAATGAAATAAACAGTTCTACAATTGGAGTACCGGTCATTGCAATTGGAATTCCTACTGTAGTTGACGTTAATACGATTGTACATGATACTTTAAAAAGCTTTAAAATTGAGTATTTATTAAAATCTGAAAATTCGAAAGCTAACATTAATGATGAGCTTATTTCTGATAAATTCGTAACTACCAAGAATATTGATGAGGAGGTATTATGCGTAAGCAAAATTCTTCAATCAGCCATAAATGGTGCATTTTTCTAAATTCGTTTCCAAGAAACAGAGTGAAATTTTTGATTCCAATAGCTGTAATTATCGGAATAATTCTGTCACCTATTGGTAGCTCTTATAAATTTATTAATAAATCTGTGATTTCCGGTGGCTTAAACGAAGATTATAGAGATGATTTAATCTCATTTATATTTTCTGGTGATTGTGCTAAAATTCTATCCGGGATTAATATTTTTGCCAAAAATGAAACTAAAAAAATAAATAATATTAATCCCTCTAATAATATGAATTTCGATAATAATATTAATTCTAATGACAACATAACCCTTGATAACAAAAATTCTGATAATAAAAAATCTGATTCAGAATCAATTTTAAAAATACAATATAGCAGTGAAAATATTGATAATTATTTGAGCAAGGTTAAAACTGCCTGTGGAGTAGGACTTAGCGATATAATGGCAGCAAAACTTAGTGATTATACATTCAAAACCTTCAATGAATTTGTTTCAGAAAATTATGTTGTAGATTCAAGCACCGGGGTCAATGAGAGTATAATTAATTTAAATGAATTTGCTCAAACAAATTGTACAATTAAAGAGGGTGGTAAGATTTTGATTTACCATACACATTCACAGGAGGGCTATCTTGATAGCGACGGTTCTGAAGCACAGTCAGTAGTTGGAGTTGGGGATTATCTTGCAACTCTATTAGAATCAAAGGGGTATGAGGTTATTCATGACAGAACTAAATATGACACACTTAATGGTGAAACAAACAGAAAGGTGGCTTATTCTCAGGGACTTGAAGGCGTAACGTCAATTCTAAATGAAAATCCTGAAATAGATGTAATTATTGATCTACATAGGGATAGTGCAGATGAAAGAACTGTTACAATTAATGGTAAGGAAATGTGCCAGGTCATGCTTTTTAACGGACTTTCGTTTGATGGTGAAAATGATATAAAATATTTGCCGAATCCAAACAGATTAGCAAATTTGGCTTTTAGCTTTCAATTAAAGGCTGTTTCTGATACATTTTTTGAAGGCTTCATGCATCGAATCTATCTAAAAAATTATCGCTTTAATATGCATCTGGCTGAAAAATATATTTTAGCAGAGGTTGGAACACAAGATAATACAGTTAGTCAGGCAATGAATTCAATGGAAATCCTGGCTGAAGTATTAGATGTAGTATTATCCGATTAAAATTTTTTTGGTAGGAATTATAAAATCAACTTTAGAAGGTATATCAAATCAAAGCATGTATATTAAAGATATAAAATTCAAATATTTCACAAAACAAATTTTAATGTTTAATCTTGTCAAATCATAATTTTAGTGGTACACTGTGACCAGTTGACGAAGAGTTCAACGCAGAGTAGAAATGTAGGCGTTAAGTGTTGCCTGGACGGGGAGTTGTCAGGCGAACGAAAAGATTTATTTCTTGCGGTTTATGTTTCGCATCCCGCTGCTACATATAGGACCTATCCTTTTGTAGTATCTCGGATAAATTTTACATTAAGGAGGTCCAATACATGGATGATAATTTCAAGAGTAAAGGACTTTTGCAGGAATTGCATAAGTCCTTTTTTGGCATTAACAATGCCGGAATCAAATCAAACACCTTGCTCATTGCCATCATGGGCGTACTGATTGCACTTAATATTGTATTTGAGAGAGTTGTCTACATACCGGTTGGCGATACTTCAAGATACTCACTCGTATTTGTGATTATCGTAATTAGCAGTATTTCTCTCGGTGCATTAAAGGGAGCAATAGTTGCCGTTCTTGCTGATATAATAGGCTCTTTTATGCTTTACGGCAGTGCCTGTCCATTAATTACACTGGTAGTATTTATTTCAGCTCTTTCCTGGGGAATGTTTCTCTATGAAAAGAGAGGTGTATTCAGAATATTGCTTGCTGTACTATTTGACCAGCTCGTATGCAGTCTTACACTAAAGACAGGTGCACTTGCCATTTGGTATTATGGTGGAATGTCAAGCTATACAAAGGTTTTGGCTACAAGAATTCCGCAAATAATAATTATGATTCCATTGGAATTTATTGTGCTTGTAGTTCTTGACAGATATTTGTTTGGCTATATTAAAAAGATAATGAAAGACATAGGATTATAATGAATTATTCAGAGGTTAAGGAAAGACTTCTTTCAAAAGAAATGAATATTAGTATACCGGGGACTGAAAGAATTAAGAAGGTTCTTTTTGCCCTTGGTAATCCTCAGAAGGATATTGAAATCGTACATGTTGTAGGTACAAACGGAAAAGGCTCCACAAGTACCATGCTTGCACAGATTTTAGGCTGTAATGGAATTAAGGCAGGATTGTTCAATTCCCCATTTATAACAGAACTGACAGAGTATATTTCATATTATGAGAATTCTGAGCTGAAAACCATTTCGTTTGATGAATTTGCAGACTTGGCCTCTGAAATTTTTTGCGCCTGTGAAGTGACAGGAGAGAGAGTTACGCATTTTGAATTTATAACAATTCTGGCTGTTCTATTTTTTAAAAAAGCTGATTGTAAAATATCTGTTTTTGAGGCAGGTCTTGGTGGCATAAATGATGCAACTAATATCTTTGACAAATCAGTCTGTACAGTAATTACCTCTATCAGTCTTGAGCATACAAAGGTTCTTGGTAATTCTATCGAAGAAATAGTAGAAAATAAAGCCGGTATCTGCGAACAGGGTGGCACTGTTATATCAAACTGTTATTTAGCCCCCTATATGAATACTAACGATTCTATAAATAATAATCGATTGACTATTATTGACGATGAATTATCAAATACATCTGATACTTTTAATCAAAGGCAGAAATTAGTCAATAAAAATTTGGAATTATTAAGTACAGCAAAATTGATTCTAAACTATTGTGACGATAATAAAATTAATTTTATCCCTTCAGATTTAAGCTTATTATCAATAAAATCTATTAGCAAAAATGGAATATGCTTTGATTTCGGCAAATATGAAAATCTTCATCTGAGCTCATCTGCCGTCTATCAGACTGAAAATGCAGCACTTGCAATCACTGCTTCAACATATATTTGTGACTATTTGGGTTATGAACTTAATGAGCAATCTGTAAGAGTATGTCTTGACGGCTTTAAATTAAAGGCGAGATTTGAAAAGATTCATGACAGACCTGAGATTTTTATTGATGGTGCTCACAATCCAGCCTGTGCCAGGGCGCTCAGAGAAACAGTTGAAGCACTTAAAAATGCTGTGTATACAGAAAATTATATTACCAAAGCATCAATTATAAACAATATTAAATGTAATAACGACGTAATTTCAATTACAAACAGTAATGAAATTGATAAACATAGCAATTCTATTTCAAATTATAACACGAAGGATATGGCTTACGTCAGCAATACATTTGCAAAGAATAAACTTTATATAGTGACCGGTGTAATGGCTGACAAGGATATCACCGGCATTTATGATAATCTTAGTGTAATAGCTGGCGGCTTTATAGTTGTAGATAATGGAATAGAAAGAGCGATGAAAACAGCTGACCTTTCCAAATTTCTAAGCCGCTATGAAAAGCCGGTGATAAATGCTTATACTACAGAAATTGCCGCTGCAATTATAAAAAATTTTGAGGATAAGGAAGCTTCATTTATTTTTGCAGGCACACTTTACATGTCTGATGCATTTAGAAAATCAATTGAATTTATGTTCAATGAAGATTTGGTACAGAAATTCTATAATGATTGTGTAAATCGCCTTACTTCTAAAAGCTTTTATTCATCAAACAGCAACCTTCCTGACATGAAAAAGCTGTTAGCAGTTTTTGGAAATCCTCAGGAAAGGGTTAAATATATTCATATTGCAGGAACTAATGGAAAGGGCTCTACCTCAAAGCTACTTTATGAGCTTATTCATAGAAACGGACTCAGAACCGGTCTGTTTACCTCGCCTTATATTGAAATCTTTAATGAAAGAATACAGCTGAATGATAAAAATATAGAAAATGAGCTTTTGTTTTCAATATGTAATCAGGTAATCACTGTACAGAATCAGCTTGGGCTGGATTTAAATCAGTTCGCGCTTTTAACATGCATTGCTTTTATTTATTATTCAGCTAAAAACGCAGATTATGTTGTTCTTGAGACAGGACTTGGCGGCACCTTTGACCCGACAAACATTATTTCAAAGCCTGAATGTTGTATAATAACTAATATTGGACTTGACCATACTCAGGTTCTTGGCAATTCAATTTCAGAAATTGCCGCTGCAAAGGCCGGTATAATTAAGGAAAATGTACCTGTTGTATGTTATCCAGTATGCGATGAGGCTTTGAAGGTGATTTCAGATACTGCGAAAAGCAAAAATGCCCAATTGCAGCTTTTTGAAGCTAAGGTGAATGAGGATGATTCCTTTATTTTAAATAATGAACATTATACAACCTCCTTGGCAGGTGGCTATCAATGTCTAAATGCCTGCAATGCTTTAACAGCTTATGAAATACTTGCAAAAAAAGATTTACGTCTTGCTGATACCTATGCGTATAAAAATGCTGCATTAAACAATACAAAATGGAAAGGAAGACTTGAAATTATATCTAAAAAGCCTCTTACGTATGTGGATGGAGGTCATAATCCACAATGTATTGCAGCTGTGACAGATTATATTGCAAAAAAGTATTCTGATCGAAGAAAATTTTATATTGCCGGATTTATGAAGGACAAGGCCTATGATGAAATGGTGCGAATTTTAGTCGAAAACGCAGATGAATTACACCTTGTTCCGGTAAAAAATGTTAGAAGTTTGCAAACTTTTGAATTGACTAATCTTAAATATGTAGATAATATAAAAGTGTATGCAGATTCTTCATTATCAGAGGCCTATCAAAAGGCAGTAAAGAACTGTGATGATCAAGGGGTGATTATCATAATCGGTTCACTCTATCAATTGAAGGAAGCTTACGATTTAACCTTATCTGAAAAGTCCCCCGCTTCTTAAGCGGGGGTAGGACTTTTCAGCATCAGTAGGAGGCTGGACTCCTACTGATGGGCCACGAAGTGGCTTTAAGGTTATGAGCAAGTAGCGAAGCGGACCAGGAATATCCGCTTTGATCTTGAGCCACGAAGTGGCTTTAAGGTTAAAAGCAAGTAGCAAAGCGGACCAGAAATATCCGCTTTGGTTAAGGGGGTTTGTGTTATGGGAAACAAGAAACTAGATAATGGCGAGAATGAAGCTTTAAATGCTTCTAAGAAAATCAATCCGCTATTTGTAATTATTCCTGCAATTATTATCGTGATTGCAGCAGTTGTTGCAATTTTTGTAAGTAAAAGCGGCAATGGACTTAATAACCAATATACAGGTACCGGTTCAAAAATTTCTGCCGGTGACCATAGTGGTACATATGTAGGAGATAATGAGGAGGAAGTTTTGGCTTCTGATTCTGACGATTCTACAAAATCTGAAAGTAATTCTGATACAGAAGGTATATCGGACGATGGCTCAGATTTGACAGCTTCAGATAATAATTCTTCTGACAATAAATCTGAAATAAATTATTCCGGTTCAGGAAATTCAGAAACAGCTGATGGCAACAATTCTGATTCATCAGGCTCTGATAACAGTAAAAATTCGTCTGTTAATAATTCAGATTCATCAAATGGCAATTCTGATTCTTCCGGAAGTAATTCAAATTCTTCATCAGGAAAAACTAATTCCGGCAACTCAGGTTCTTCCGGAAATTCAAATAGCAGTTCCGGCTCAAATAGTAATTCGAGTTCAAATAAAAGTTCGAACTCTAGCTCGGGCTCAGGTTCTTCCGGCTCGAAAACTGCTGCTGCAGGAACACCGCTTGCAACACATGGTAAACTCAGTGTCAGTGGTACAAAGCTTGTAGACAAGAATGGTAACTCTTTCCAGTTAAAGGGTGTTAGCACTCATGGGCTTCAGTGGTTCCCTGATTATGTAAATTATGATGGCTTTAAATCACTGCGTGATGATTGGAATGTAAATGTTGTTCGTCTTGCAATGTATGTAGGCGAAGGCGGCTATTCTGACGGCGCAAATAAAACAACTCTTAAGAATCTCATTTCTAATGGTGTTGATTATGCTACTGAATTGGGAATGTATGTAATCATTGACTGGCATATATTAAATCCTGGAAATCCTAATAATTACGTTTCAGATGCTAAAACATTTTGGGAAGAAATGTCAAAAAAGTATGCATCATATGATAATGTAATCTATGAAATCTGCAATGAGCCGAACGGCTGCTCCTGGAGTGATGTAAAGACCTATGCTAATACCATTATTCCAATTATCAGGGCAAATGACAGTGATGCAATTATTCTTGTGGGAACTCCTACCTGGTCTCAGGATGTTGATCAGGCAGCAGCTGATCCTTTAAAAGGTTATACCAACATCATGTATTCACTTCATTTTTATGCTGCCACTCATACAGACTGGCTTAGAGAAAGAATGGTAAATGCTATAAATTCAGGACTTCCTATTTTTGTTTCAGAATTTGGTATTTGCGATGCATCCGGTAATGGTAGCTGTGATATTTCACAGGCTAATTCATGGATTTCAACCTTAGATAAATATGGAGTCAGCTATGTATGCTGGAATCTTGCTAATAAAAATGAAAGCTCAAGTCTGATTTCTTCAAGTGTTTCTAAGAAGAGTGGTTGGACTTATGATGATCTTTCTACTGAAGGTAAGTGGTTAGTAGATACCTTGGGTGGTAAAATAGCGAAGAATACTTCGGGTGCTAAGACAAGCTCAACTAACGAATCATATTCGGGTTCAACCAGTACAAAAGCAGCTTCTCCAACTCCGACTAAGACACCAACGAAGACACCGACTAAAGCAACAACTAAGACTAACAGTCCTACACCAACTAAGACACCTACACCAACGGCAACTAAGAGTGCTACAAAGACTAATAGCCCAACTCCAACAAAAACGCCGACACCGACTAAAGCTGCTACAAAGACTAATAGCCCAACTCCGACGAAGACACCAACTCCTACAAAGGCTTCATCATCGAGCTCGTCAAAATCAGTTAGCACTTCGAAGGCAGTAGAAAGCAGCAGTTGGGGAGATGGTAATTCAACAACACATCAGATTTCTATAGATGTATCAGGAGCAGTGGATTCTACTAATTGTTCTTCTGCAACAATAACAATTACATTTAATTCTGCTGTTTCATCTGTAAATACCTGGAGTGCCGAATCAGCTGTTATTTCCGGAAAGACCATAACACTTACGAATGCATATGAATGGTCACTTTCAAGTATTACTTTACAGGTCGTCGGAGCAGAAAATCTGACAGTTAAAAGTATTAATGTAACTTATTAAAGTATATGAAAGTTATATATTGATGAATAATAATCTTTGTGATATAATATGGATTGGCATATGCCAGTCCATATTTTATTGTATATATTAAATAAAATTGAACACAGAGCCGTTTTACGTGACTTCTGATAAGGACTTGAGAAATAATAAAGTAATCAATACTTTCTCGGTCTTAATGTAGTTCTGAGTTGATTTGAAGGGTTGTTTATTTTCAAATTTTTATCAGATGTTACGGCGGCTCTACTAAAATTATTTTACAAGGAGTAAATAACAATGTACAAGAGTTTTTCAATGGAACTCGCCGGCAGAACACTTACTGTAGACGTTAACAGAGTAGCTGCTCAGGCAAATGGTGCAGCACTTATGCATTATGGCGACACTACAGTTCTTTCTACAGCAACTGCCAGTGAGAAGCCAAGAGATGGTATTGATTTCTTCCCTCTAAGTGTTGAATATGAAGAGAAGATGTATTCAGTAGGTAAGATTCCGGGAGGCTTCAACAAAAGAGAAGGTAAGGCAAGTGAAAATGCCATTCTTACATCTCGTGTAATCGACAGACCTATGAGACCTTTATTCCCTAAGGATTATAGAAATGATGTTACTATCAACAATCTTGTTCTTTCTGTAGATCCTACCTGTAGTCCAGAGCTTACAGCAATGCTTGGTTCTGCAATCGCAGTAGCAATTTCAGATATCCCATTTGATGGTCCTACTG
>CAZVBH010000026.1:0-25957 GCA_964625275.1 uncultured Lachnoclostridium sp. | reverse complement strand
TCCTTGAATTTGCTCCTGGAAAAGAGGCAATGGTTCATATTTCAAAGATTGCTGACAGAAGAATTAATCATGTTGAAGAAGTTCTTACTCTTGGTGATGTTGTTAAGGCAGTTTGTCTCGGAAAAGATAAGATGGGAAGAGTAAGCTTCTCAATCAAAGATGTGAAACAGTAAAAATTTTGATTTTTATAAGGCATCATATATGCCGGATTTTCAAAATCCGGTGCCCAAAGGGCTATGATGCCTTTATTACTAAAATGAGGTAAAGTTAATGAAAGAGTTGATGAATTTTCATGAAAATTTTGAGTGTCTTCATGTAAATACACTTGAAGACAGAAACTACTTTATTCCATTTAAAAAGGATGAAAATCCGTTTGATTTAAGAGAGAATTCCGGAGCTTTTGAATTGTTGAATGGGGAATGGGACTTCAAATATTATGACAGCTTCTATGATATGGAGGATGGAATTTTTCTTCAAAATAATTTTGAAAATAAGCTTCCGGTTCCTTCATGTATTCAATTATTTGGTTATGATAAACCACAATATTCAAATGTAAAATATCCAATACCTTATAATCCACCATATGTGCCCGTTGATAATCCAACTGCCGTTTATCATAGAACATATGAATATAAAAAAGATGATTTAGAACGTATTCTCGTATTTGAGGGTGTTGACAGCTGCTTCTATTTATTCATAAATGGTGAGCTTTTTGGCTATTCACAGGTTACACACTCAACCTCCGAGTTTAATATAACCCCTGCCCTTAAGGAAGGCGAAAATGACATTACTGTTGTCGTTCTTAAGTGGTCTGACGGAACCTATCTTGAGGATCAGGACAAGTGGCGACTTACCGGTATAATTAGGGATGTATATATGCTTTCTCGTCCAATTAAGCGTATTAACAGCTACAAAATCACAACCTCTTTTGATGATAATTATGAAAAAGCCATATTACATCTTGATATTAAATCTGAGGTCTCAGTAAAAGTAAGACTTCATTGCACTCTTGATGAAAGTAAGATTATTGCAGAGGGTGAAACCGACGGAACCGGCTGTATTGATTTAGAGCTTGTATCGCCACTACTTTGGAATGCTGAAGCTCCTCATCTTTATAAGCTTGAAATCGAATCTGATAAAGAGCTTATCGGTGAAAAGATAGGACTTCGTGAAATAACTGCCAATGACGGAATAATCAGAATCAATGGCGTTGCCGTTAAGCTAAAAGGTGTTAACAGACATGAAAGCTATCCTGATTCAGGTGCCTGTGTTACAAGAGAAAAAATGATTAATGATTTAGTTATCATGAAGCATTTTAATATTAATACAATAAGAACCTCTCATTATCCTAATGTACCTGAATTTTATGCACTCTGTGATGAAATGGGCTTTTATGTAGTTGATGAAGCTGATATCGAGGCTCATGCCCAGATGGATTTTTACAATGAAAGCGCAAATAAAGATTCAATTATAGTGGCTGCCTCAGCACCTGCTTATAAAAAGCCGATAATGGATAGAATACAAAAGCTTGTTACAAGAGATTTCAACAGATGCTCTGTAATCTTTTGGTCTCTTGGTAATGAAAGTGCCTATGGCAACAATTTCAAGAAGGCTGCAGAGTATATTAAAGCATATGATCCTTCAAGACTTACTCACTATGAGAGTACCTGGCTGAATGTTGATGATTCAGATTTAGATTCTTTAGACATGGTTTCACAAATGTATACCAATGTCATTGAATTATATAAAAACTATGTTAAGGATTCTGCAAAGCCTTATTTCCTTTGCGAATATTCTCATGCTATGGGAAATGGACCGGGAGACCTTGAGGATTATTGGAACTGCATTTATTCAAATGACAAAATTGCAGGTGGCTGCGTTTGGGAGTTTGCTGACCATGGATTGATAATTGGTGAGAAGGATAGCAAGCCTCAATATGCCTATGGCGGGGATTTTGAAGAAGAAATGCATGATGGCAACTTCTGTATTGATGGACTTATGTATCCTGACAGAACTCCTCATACAGGCTTTTTGGAAATGAAGAATGTTTACAGACCATTAAGAGCTTATGCGGAGGATACTGCAAAAGGAATTTACGGCTTCTATAATACTCTTGATTTCACTAATTTCAAAGATATGTACAGGCTCTTCTTTGAAGTAAGTGATAATGGAACGATTGTAAAAGAAGGGGAGATTGAGATAGATCTCGAACCACATGTTTATTCAACCTTCCATATTCCTAAGCTGACTGCAATTGCAGGTTCACAGCTTAGAGTCAGATTTATTACAAGGCTTAGAAATTCACTGCCTTGGATTGAAGAAGGCAGCGAGCTTGGAATGGATCAGATTCAGCTCTCTGAGATGAACAGAAGATATAAGCCTGCAAAGGTTAAAGGAAGAAAGCTTTTAAATTCTAAGGAGAAGGATGGAAATTTATATATCACAGCAGGCGACTGTGAGTATAAAATCTCTCTTAAGGATGCAATGCTTTATTCCATGATAAAGAATTCTCATGAACTCATGGCTGAGCCTGCATCAATTAATTTATACAGAGCTCCTGTAGATAATGATATAAATATCAATCGCGAGTGGCAAAAGATTGGACTTGATAAATTAAAAACTCATGTCTACAGCCACAAGCTTATTGATTCCGGCGAAGATATAATTCTTAAATTTAAGCTTTCGCTTACAGCACCTAATGCACTTCCGGCTGCCAATATTGAGCTTTGCTATAAGTTTTATCCTGCCGGCTGTGTAAATGTAGGACTTAGAGCCGGTATTACTGATGCAGTAAGATTTATACCTAGATTTGGTATGAGATTTTTACTTGATGAGCAAATTGAAAATGTTACCTATTATGGCTATGGACCTCATGAAAGCTACATCGACAAGCATCAGTCTACATATGTAGATTTGTTTAATACAACTGTAACAGATAATTTTGAAAATTATATTAAGCCACAGGAAAATGGCTCACATTATGCCACACAATTTGTAAGTGCTGATGATGGTAAATATTTTGTCAGAATTTTTGCTGATGAAGATTTTTCATTCAATATATCACACTTTAAGCAGGAGAGCTTAATTAAGAATTCTCATAATTATACTCTGATTGCTGATCCCGTAACAGAGCTTTGTGTTGACAGCTTCATGAGCGGCGTAGGTTCGAACTCCTGTGGACCTGAGCTTAGAGATGAATATGCACTGTGCGATAAGGAAATTGATTTTAATTTCTGGATAGATATAGTGAGAAATTAATATTATAGAAGGGGTAAATAATGAGCAGACTATATTATACGAAAGAGGCAGGCTGGGACTGGAACTTTGCCTTACCGGTAGGTAATGGCAAAATAGGTGCCATGGTTTTCGGCAATGCAAAGAAAGAGCATTTAATGCTGAATGAAGACAGCCTGTATTATGGCGGACCTCAGGAACGTATTAATCAGGATGCACTTCCAAATCTTGAAAAGGTACGTGAATTAATATTTGCCGGAAAAATTCCTGAGGCTCAGGATTTAATTCTTCATGCTTTTTCCGGAACTCCGTCATCCCAAAGACCATATGCGCCTTTTGGAGAAATTTATATCGATTATAAAGATATCACAGGTGAATGTGTGGAATATAGCAGAGAGCTTAATCTTTCTAATGCTGTACATACAGTAAAAAAGACCTTTAATGAGGTTACCTATATCGAAGATACCTTTGTAAGTGCACCGGAAAATGTACTCGTTATTCATATTTCAACCAGCGATAATACACCTTTTTCTGTCGATGCTGACGCAGGAAGAATGTGTTTTTATGATGATGGCGGTCATGATGATAAAAATGTATACTTCGGCGGTAAGATGGTTGGAGATAATTATTCCTTCTGTGGTGGAATAACAGCCTTTGCCGACTCCGGTTCAATTGAATGTAGAGGACTCTATCTTGTTTGTAAGGATGTTGTGAATTTAACAATAATCTTTACAGGCACAACGACTTTTAGAGAAAAAGATCCTCATGAGTATGTTAAAAATCGTTTAAATGAGGCTTCTACGGTTTCTTATGAGAAATTGCTTGAGGATCATGTAAATGATTATAAGTCACTTTTTGACAGAACAAAGCTTTCACTTGAGTATGATAAGACACTTGATAATCTTACAACTGATGAGAGACTAAAAAGAATAAGTGAAGAGGTTACTGATAATGGTCTCGTTGAAACTTATTTTGATTATGGCAGATATTTGCTAATTGCCTGTAGTCGTCCGGGAAGTCTTCCAGCTAATCTTCAGGGAATTTGGAACAAGGATGTTGATCCACCATGGGGTTGTAAATTTACCATCAATATCAACACACAGATGAATTACTGGCCTGCTGAAATGTTCGGACTTGGAGACTGCCAGCTTCCATTATTTGAGCATATGAAGAGTATGCAGATTGATGGTCATAAAACAGCTAAAGAAATGTATGGCTGCAGAGGCTTCTGTTGTCATCATAATACTGACCTTTGGGGTAATACAGCACCTCAGGATACCTGGATTCCGGGAACCTATTGGGTTATGAGTGTGCCTTGGCTTTGTACTCATATTATGAATCACTATTACTATACAAAGGATTTGGATTTCCTTAAGGAAATGTATCCTCTCTTTAAGGACTCAGTGCTTTTCTTCCATGACTTCTTGGTTGAAAAGGATGGCTATACAATTATTTGCCCATCTGTATCCCCTGAGAATACATATATCATGAAGGATGGTACAGAAGGCAGCATTTGTGCCGGCTCTACAATGGATAATGAAATTCTTAGAGACCATTTCAACCAATTTATTGAATGTTATGAGTTGGTTGGAGATGGTGATGAAGCTTTCCTGGAAAGAACGAAGGAGCTTTTAGCTAAAATTCCAGAAATCAAAATTGGCAAATATGGTCAGATTATGGAATGGATGGAGGATTATGACGAAAAGGAGCCTGGTCACAGACATATTTCTCAGCTCTATGCACTTCATCCATCACATCAGATTACTGTAGATGGTACACCTGAGCTCGCTAAGGCATGTAATGCTACACTTACAAGAAGACTCAGCTTTGGTGGTGGCCATACCGGCTGGTCCAGAGCCTGGATTATGAATATGTATGCAAGACTTTGGGAAAAAGCTAAGGTTTACGAAAATCTTATAGCACTTTTCAAAAAGTCTACCTTGGATAATTTATTTGATAACCATCCACCTTTCCAGATTGATGGCAACTTCGGTTCAATAGCTGCCATTGGTGAGATGCTTTTGCAGGCTCATGATAGTGAAGTATTTTTACTTCCGGCACTTCCTGACCAGCTTGGAAGTGGAAGCATTAAGAATTTATATGCACCCGGTGGTGCTGTATATACTCTCAACTGGAAGGACGGAGAGCTTACTGATTTCTCAGTAAAAGCAACCAACTATGATTATCATGCCAATGTGACATATAAGTCTAAAAAATTCAAGCTTGACATGGCTAAGGGTGAAGAAGCTCATTTTGAGATTTATCAGTAATTCTTCAGATTTACCTTGTCTTTAGTGAATTTTAGGTTATTTCATAAACGCTAATACTTTAATACTGTATATTGAATTACATTATATGCATTTATGTTGCAAGTATTGTATAAATTAAATTTTTAATTAATTCTTTTACTGCTTATAAGTGCCTTTAGTTTACTTAAGCTTTCTGAAATACCACCAATTTCATCAATTAATCCGGAGCTTATACAGGATTGTCCGACAAGCATTGTCCCGACATCCTGTGTAAGCTCTTTTTGATTATATATCAGACCTTCAAAGCTCATTTTCGTGATTTTACTATGACTGCAGACAAAATCTGTTATTCGATTTTGCAGCTTTTCTAAATATTCGAAGGACTGGCTGCAGCCTATAGTGGTACCACTAAGTCTGATTGGATGTGCCAGCATAATTCCTGTCTTGGTAATAAAAGTATAATCTGCTGATAAGGCAATTGGTATTCCTATTGAATGAGACGCGCCAAGCGTTAAGGACACCTTAGGAGTCTTCATGGAAGAGAGCATTTCAGCAAGTGCAAGCCCTGCATCAACGTCACCACCGTTAGTATGAAGAATTATTAAAAGCCCTGTGCATATATCAGATGCTTCGATGCTTGCAAGAATTGGCAGAATATGTTCATAGGAAGTGGCTTTTACATTTTGTGGAAGAATATCATGACCTTCTATTTCTCCGATGATTGTCAATATTATTATTTTATTACCATCAGCATTTTCTATAAATGAGAAACCATAATTGTTTAAATCCTTAATTTCACCTATATTCATTATATACCTCAATAAATCTTTATTCTTTTGTTTTAGTTTTCTCAGAAGCTAATGATATATTCAATATATTGAGCAATTATCTTGAATTTTATAGGATATATGGTATAATTATATAGACTGTGCCTTATGTTTTTGTACGGTCAGCAATCTAGAAAATGGGAGACTTTTATGAGCTTTTTGGAATTTTTAAAAATTATTATTTTCGGAATTATAGAAGGAATCACTGAGTGGCTTCCAATAAGTAGTACCGGACATTTGCTCCTTGCAGAACAGTTTGTACATATGAATGTTTCAGATGAATTTTGGGATGTTTTTCTTGTAGTTATTCAGCTTGGTGCAATTATGGCGGTAGTTCTAATATTTTGGAACAAGATTTGGCCATTCTCACTAAATAAAGAAAAAGGCTATGTTCAAATGCCTAAGATTATTCTATGGCTTAAAATTCTTGCAGCCTGTATTCCTGCAGCAATTGTAGGCCTTTTATTTGATGATGCAATTGAGGGGATTTTCTATACAGAAGAAAGAGCGCCTTATACAGTAGGCTCTATGCTTATTCTCTATGGTATTCTCTTTATCATTATTGAAAACTATAATAAAAAGAGACAGCCTGTCTTTGATAATCTGGATAAGCTTCCATTTAAGATAGCCTTTATTATCGGACTTTTTCAGCTTCTCGCCCTGATTCCGGGAACATCACGTTCAGGTGCCACTATTATCGGCGCAATCTTAGTTGGAACGAGCAGATCAGTAGCTGCAGAATTTACCTTTTATCTTGCAATACCGGTAATGGCAGGTGCAAGTCTTTTAAAGGTTGTTAAGTTTTTATCTGAAAATGGCATGTTTTCAGGTCAGGAAATTGTTGTACTTTTAACCGGCTGCATTGTAGCTTTCTTAGTTTCATTCGTTGTAATTAAATTCTTTATGGATTACATTAAAAGACATGATTTTAAAATCTTTGGCTGGTACAGGATTATTGCCGGAATTATAGTATTGGCATACTTTACTTTACGATAGACGGGGGATTAAATGGCTAATAAAGAAACAGAAATAAAGCGTAAAACATCTACTGTTAAAAAGAAGAATGGTTCAACTAAGGTAGAAACCGAGTTTGAAACCTACAAAAAATCTAAGTCCAGAAAAAAATCTGAAGGTAATGCGGATTTTACCAAAGAAGATTTAGAAGCCTTTGAGGCAGCTGAGGAAAAAGAGGGCTCTACCTTTGAAGAAAGAAGACAGGGTGGCAAGGTTCGCGATGAAATAGTTATCATCGCAAGTGCACTTATCTCTATTTTACTTATACTTGGTAATTATGACTGCCTTGGAATAATTGAAGTTCCTTTTAATTTCATTCTTTTCGGATTGATGGGCTTTTTTGAATACTTCTTTCCATTTGCTTTTTTTGCGGCAGTTGTTTATCTTGTAAAAAACAGAAGAAATACTGTTGCTAAGAGAAAGATAACTGTATGCGTTGTAGTAATCATTTGCATATGTGCCCTAATTCATATTGGTACAGGTTATTACAAATATAGCTTTATAAAGAGCTTTTATAAATATGGTTTCAAAGCTAAACGTGGTGGTGGCCTTTTAGGTGACTTAATTGCAACGCCACTTTGCGGCTTGTTTAAAGAGGTTGCTGCTGTTATTATTCTTGTTTTTATACTTGTTATCTGCTTTATGCTTTTAACGGGCAAGGCAATTCTTAGCATTATCGGTCAAAAGAGTCAGTCTGAATATAAAAAATATCAGACAAATGCGCGTCAAAGAAAAGTAGAGCGCAGAAGAGCCGATAACTATAAGAAGGAAAATGACTATTATTACGGCTTCGGTGAGAAACCGGATTTCTCATCTAAAACTGATTATACACCTAAAACTGATTATTCAGAATATCTTGAGCCTGCTGGAAAAAATTATGCTGCTCCTGCCAATGAAAATAGTTATCAGACTATAGATTATGTTCCAAAAAGAACAGTTAAAAGGGATAGCTTTATTGATAAATTAAAGGCTGAGGTCTCAGGAAATAATCAGGCAGGTGGAAATCCTTCTTCTTCAAAAGCAGCTGCAACAAATAATTCTGCAGTGACTAAGAAAAAGTCAGGCATTTCAAATATTAATTTTGGTAAAAAGAATTTAAATAATGATAATTATCAGCCGGCGCAGGCTCCGGACGTAGATATGGTAGAAATTTCAGGTACTTCTAAGACCTATCCTACAGGTACTTCAGAAATTTATCAGCTTGAAATAGCAAGAAAGTTTGGAAGAGCTAATCCAACCTCTGATTCAAACGTTTCAAAGGAAGGTTATGATGACAGTGAGGCTGTAGTTAGTAAAAATGTTCACAACCAGGATAATTACTCTTTAAATGCATATACAGGTACTGATAATAGTGCTTATGGATATGGTTCTGATGTAAATCAACAGGTTGATGTTAATCATTCTAATGAAGCTGGTCATAACAATACTAATCAGGCTTATAATGGAAATTCTGAACCTAATTCAGGCTCATTTGAAGGAAATAATGACTTTAATGCTGCAACAAATTCTTATAATTCTGCTTCAAATAATAGTGGAATTTCTAATTCTACTAATGGTAATGCTAGTCAGGCTTCAGACGATTCACGTTATAAAAAAGCAGGAGTATTTGCACGTGGAGATTTAGTGAGCTCTAAAGCACCTGAAAGTCACAGCCTTAGAGGCAAACAAGGTGAGGAGCTTACCCCTGCACCTATAGATAATGCTGTAGCTTCTAATGCAAGAGTGAGAGCTCCAAAGCCGGTAAGACCATATAAAAATCCACCTGTCAATCTCTTAAAGCCACAATCAGCAGGCGGAAAAGGAACTACGGGAGCTGAGCTTAAGGAAACAGCGAGAAAGCTTCAGACCACACTTCAAAGCTTTGGTGTTAACGTAACAATTCTCGATATTACATGTGGACCTAGTATTACTCAGTACGAGCTTCAGCCTGAGATTGGTGTAAAGGTCAGTAAGATTACTTCACTAACAGATGATATTAAGCTTGCTCTTGCAGCCTCTGATATAAGAATTGAAGCACCAATTCCCGGAAAGTCAGCAATTGGTATTGAGGTTCCTAACAAAGAGCCTCAGATGGTTTACCTTAGCTCAATTTTCCAGAGTCAGGAATTTAAAAATTCTAAGGCCTCATTGGCATTTGCAGTAGGTAAGGATATCAGAGGAAACATTGTTGTCGGAGATATTAAGAAGATGCCTCATCTTTTAGTTGCAGGAACGACAGGCTCCGGTAAATCTGTATGTCTAAATTCGCTTATTTTAAGTATTTTATATAAATATTCACCTGAGGATGTTAAGATGATTCTTATTGATCCTAAGATGGTTGAGTTTATAAAATACAATGGAGTTCCTCACCTTCTTACACCTGTTGTTAACAATGCAAAGAAGGCTGCAAAGGTGCTTTATTGGGCAGTTGATGAAATGATGAAGAGATATGATACCTTTGCTTATATTGGAGTTAAGGATATTGAATCTTATAATGAAAAAATTAAGGGTGGCGACCTTACAGATAAGGATGGCTGTATTCTTGAAAAAATGTTTAAGATAGTTATAGTAATCGACGAGCTTGCAGATTTAATGATGGTTGCTGCAAAGGATGTTGAAGATTCTATCTGTCGTATTGCACAGCTTGCAAGAGCCTGCGGTATTCATCTTGTAGTAGCAACCCAGCGTCCTACTACAGATGTAGTAACCGGACTTATTAAAGCTAATATTCCTTCCAGAATTGCTCTTAAGGTTGCTTCCGGTATCGATTCTCGTACAATGATTGATCAAACCGGTGCTGAAAAGCTTATTGGCTATGGTGATATGCTTTACTTCCCGACGGGAGTTCCAAAGCCTGTAAGACTTCAGGGACCTTATGTTTCAGATGAAGAAATTGAAAATGTAGTTGATTTCCTTAAGAAAAATTCTGAAGCTAATTATGATTCTGAGCTTGAAGCAAATATCAATAGAGAAGACAGTGGCGATTCAAAAGCTTCTTCAAAGGGTGGAAGCGATGCACCTGAATCTGAATATGATGAATATTTATATCAGGCAGGTTGCTTTATCATAGACAAGCAGAAATCATCTATCGGTGGTCTTCAAAGACAATTTAGAGTTGGCTTTAACAGAGCTGCAAGAATTATGGATCAGCTAAGCGAATTTGGCGTTGTCGGTCCTGAAGAGGGTACTAAACCCAGACAGGTTTTAATGACAATGGGACAATTTGATGAGCTGGCTACTCAAAAAGGATTTAAATAAGGACCATAGAATGAGAATTAAGGTTATGAGCAAGTAGCGAAGCGGAACTGGAATATCCACTTGATTTCAGTTAAAATTATAAGAGAAGGCAACTGATTTAAGGATTTTAAATTATGGCAAATATTAAATTACTTGATAAGGATACAATTAATAAGATAGCAGCAGGAGAGGTCGTTGAAAGACCTTCTTCTGTTGTTAAGGAGCTTGTCGAAAATTCCATAGATGCAGGCGCTACAATGATAACCTGCGAAATTAAGGATGGTGGCAAATCCTTTATTCGAATTACTGATAATGGTTCAGGTATTGATACTGATGATATTAAGACAGCCTTTTTACGCCATTCAACGAGTAAGATTAAAGATGAAAAAGATCTTGATAATATTAAAAGTCTTGGCTTTAGAGGTGAAGCCTTAAGTAGTATATCTGCCGTTTCAAAAGTTGAAATGCTTACTAAAAAAGCTGACGATTTTCTTGGAAGCCGTTATGTTATTGAAGGTGGTCTTGAGAAGTCCTTTGATGAAGCCGGTTGTCCGGATGGCACTACTTTTATCGTCAGAGATATTTTTTATAATACGCCGGCCAGAAGAAAATTTTTAAAGTCAGGAATGACCGAGGCAGGCTATATAAATGACCTTATCAACAGACTCGCAATTTCTCATCCAGAAATTTCCTTTAGATTTATAAATCAGGGAAAAACTGTGCTTTTTACCAATGGCAATGGCAACGAAAAGGACACCCTTTACAGCATTTTCGGACGTGATGTTGTCTCTAATCTTATTGCTGTAGATTTTCATTCCTCGTATCTTGATATTACCGGATATATAGGTAAGCCTGTAATTCTTCGTGGCAATCGTAGTGTAGAAAATTATTATATAAATGGAAGATACAGTAAATCTCATATTATTACAAGAGCAATTGAAGAAGCCTATAAGGGCTATGCAATGCAACACAAATATCCGTTTGTTTCATTACATTTTAATATTCCACTCGATAAGCTAGATATTAATGTTCATCCGACAAAGATGGAGGTTAGAATAAGTGAGGGCGACTTCTACTATACAAAGGTTTATCAGGTGGTTAGTGATGCTTTAAAATCCGCAAATATGATTGTTGCTGCTACTGTTGGTAAAGATGTTAATGGTTCTTTTAAGCCGGATACTGAAAAGCTTTCGCAAATACCGCAGTCCTTTGAATCTAACAGGCTACGCGAGCAGAGCAATTATGACGTAAACACTAATGAAAAAGATAAGTCAGTAATTAGTAAAAATACAGAAATTTTTTCAGCAGATTCTGAAAAAAATCAAAGCAGTAGTGCTGTAAATCTTAATGCTGATAAGCTTACAAAGATTACTGCAAGTGAAAATATTAAAACAAATAATCCGTCCCCAAACGGATATTATGAAGAAATTAAGAATACTACTGATACTTCTTCAAAAAATGAGTATGCTGAAAGAATTATTATTAATTCTGATCACAGTGATACTATAAATCCTAATTTAGCTGGTTCTTCAAAGACTGCATTAAATAATGATATTGAAATTAATACAGACAAGCTTATAAAAACCACAAACATTGATGATATCAATGTTAATACTGACAGGCTTTCTAAAGCTGAAAAAAGCGATGGAATTAATGTTAACACTTCAAAAAATAATAATTCACAATCAAATGCTTCACCTGTCAGTGATTTAGCTATTAAATCGCCAACTAAGGAATTTGAACAGCTTAGCTTTGATATTACAAATCAGGAGTTTATGCAGGATAAAAACGCTGACAAATTTAAAATTGTTGGTCAGGTGTTTGCTACATATTGGATTGTTGAATTAAAAGATCAGATGTATATTATTGATCAGCATGCTGCTCACGAAAAAATACTTTATGAAAGAACAATTAAGAGATACAGAGAACAGGAGGCAGCCTCACAACAGCTTTATCCTCCGATTGTAGTTACACTCAGCCTTTCTGAAATTGATGTTCTTGAAAAGTATAAAGAGCATTTTGAAAAGCTTGGCTTTGAAATCTCCGGCTTTGGTGGCAGGGAATATTCAATTACAGCAATTCCCTGTGAGCTTTTCAAGCTTACAGGTGAAGGCTTTTTCCATGATTTATTAGACCAGCTTGTATCAAGCCCTATTAAAGGTGATATCGATGCGGTTGTGGACAGAATTGCAACTATGTCATGTAAAGCTGCAATAAAAGGCAATGAAACCTATACTGTAATGGAGGCTGAAAATCTCATCAAAGAGCTTCTTAAGCTTGAGAATCCATTTCATTGTCCTCATGGAAGACCGATAATCATCACGATGTCAAAATATGAAATTGAAAAAAAATTCAAGAGAATTCTGTAAAAAAGAAAGGCTAATAATATGAATAAACCCTTAATAGTTCTTTCAGGACCGACTGCCGTTGGAAAGACTGCTCTGTCCATAAATTTAGCAAAGAGCGTTTCCGGTGAAATTATTAGTGCTGATTCCATGCAGGTATATAAAGGCATGGATATCGGTACTGCCAAAATTAAAGAAGAAGAAATGTGTGGTGTAAGGCATCATCTTATAGACATAATTTCTCCTTTTGATGAATGGAATGTAATGGAATTTAAAAATAGGGCAGTAACGGCCATTGATGAAATCTATGGCAGAGGTAATATTCCAATTGTAACCGGTGGCACAGGATTTTACATACAGGCCTTGCTTAAGGATGTTGACTTTGAAGATGAGCAGGATAACTCTGTAAGGACTTCGCTAGAAAATGAAGCAAAGGAAAAGGGTAGTGAATATCTTTATAAAGAATTATGCCGAATTGATCCGGTTTCAGCAGAAAAAATTCATTGTAATAATGTAAAAAGAGTAATTAGGGCTATAGAATTTTACAGACTTAACGGATATCCATTTTCAGAGCATAATGAAACTCAGATGGAGCGAACATCCCCCTATGATTATCACTATTTTGTTCTAACTGATGATAGGGAGAAGCTTTACAAAAAAATTGAAAAAAGAGTAGATATCATGCTTGAGGACGGGTTGGTTGAAGAAGTACAAAAGCTTAAAAATTTTGGACTTGATAAAACCTATGTCTCAATGCAGGGACTTGGCTATAAGGAAATTCTTGATTATCTTGACGGAAATACTACCTTAGAAGAAGCAGTATATCTTTTAAAAAGAGATACCAGACATTTTGCAAAAAGACAGATGACCTGGTTTAGACGAGAAAAGGATGTTGATTTTGTTGATAAATCAACATTTGCTTCCGAGGATGAGATACTTAAATATATGATAAGCAGGATTACTAAATTTAACCTTAGCCATGAAGTGGATTTAAAGTTATGAGCAAGTAGCGAAGCGGACCAGGAATATCCACTTTGATCATTTGAATAATTAGATTATATGAAATTTCAAAAAGGAGACTTTATGTCAGATTTAAATACAATTTATAAAGAGATGGGAATTGATGAAAAGGTTGGAAAATTCTGTCTTTCTGTAGAAGAAGGACTAAAAGAACGATTTGCTGAAATTGACAGAATAAGTGAAATTAATCAGCTCAAGGTTTTACATGCCATGCAGGAATGTAGAGTTTCCGAAGCCTGCCTTATGTCATCAACCGGCTATGGCTATAACGATCTTGGAAGAGATACACTTGAAGAGGTTTATGCAAAAATATTTCATGCTGAGAGTGCATTGGTCAGAGCTCAGATTACCTGTGGTACTCATGCACTTTCTACAGCACTTTCTGCCATTCTTCGTCCGGGAGATGAATTACTTTCACCTGTAGGAAAGCCTTATGACACCCTTGAAGGTATAATCGGCATCAAAGAATCTAAGGGAAGCCTCGCAGAATTTGGCATTACCTATGCTCAGGTTGACCTTCTGCCTGATGGCTCCTTTGATTTTGAGGGAATTAAAAATGCTATCAATGAAAGAACTAAGCTTGTGACCATTCAGAGGTCAAAGGGCTATCAGACAAGACCAACCTTATCTGTTGAACGAATAGGAGAGCTTATTAAATTTATAAAATCTATTAAGTCTGATGTCATTTGCATGGTTGATAATTGTTATGGCGAATTTATTGAGGAAATTGAGCCTACGGATGTAGGGGCTGATATGTGTGTCGGCTCATTAATTAAAAATCCGGGTGGCGGACTTGCTCCGATTGGAGGTTATATTGTTGGCCGAAGTGACTGTATTGAAATGTGTTCTTACAGGCTGACAACTCCCGGACTTGGGAAAGAGGTTGGTGCATCACTTGGAGTTAATACAGCATTTTTCCAGGGAATCTTTCTTGCTCCTACTGTTACTGCATCAGCTCTTAAGGGCGCAATCTTTGCTGCCGGAGTATATGAACGTCTAGGCTTTAAGTGTGTACCTGATGCAACAGAGCCAAGATATGATATTATACAGTCAGTTGTTCTTGGTTCACCTGAAAAGTTAATTGCCTTTTGCAAAGGAATTCAGGCAGCTGCACCTGTAGATTCGCATGTTGTTCCCGAGCCTTGGCCTATGCCCGGTTATCATAGTGATGTAATAATGGCCGCAGGTGCTTTTATTCAGGGAGCTTCAATTGAATTATCAGCAGATGGACCTTTAGAAGAGCCTTATGCAGTATATTTTCAGGGCGGTCTTACCTGGTATCATGCTAAATTTGGCATAATTATGTCTCTTCAAAAGCTTTATGAAGAAAATTTAATAACTCTGTAATGTACAACAGACAATAAATGTGCTATTATTAATTATTGGGAAAATTACATCAGTTACATAGGTACCTTTAAATTTTTACTTTTAAAGGAGGAATACTATGTCACTCGAACTAGAATTGGCAGAAAATGAAATGCCATACGAAAAATGCAAAAAATTTGGTCCTGCTGTACTTAGCGATGCTGAGCTGCTTGCAATTTTTATCAGAACAGGAACCAAAAACAAATCTGTCCTTACAATAGCGCGCAATTTACTTAAGGATAATTCTGATGGTCGTGGGATACTCAGACTTACCGAAAGTACTCTTAAAGAGCTGACTGCATGTGAGGGCATAGGAGAAGTAAAGGCTATTCAGCTTCAAAGCATATTGGAGATGTCAAAGCGTATCTGGAGAATGAATTTGGATAATATGGTCAAATTTGATTCGCCTGAATGTATAGCCGGTTACTATATGCAGGAAATGAGATATTTAAAAAATGAAGTCACAAAGCTTCTTCTTTTGAATACTAAGGGTGGCTTGATTACTGAAATCAATCTGTCCGTCGGAACCGTCAACGGCTCCTTAGTCTCAACAAGAGACATTTTTATACAGGCATTGAAGCATGAAGCGGTAAATGTAATCATTCTTCATAATCATCCAAGTGGTGATCCTACACCAAGTCGTGAAGATATTATAGTTACCAGAAAAGTGAAAAATGCCGGTGAATTAGTAGATATTAAGCTTTTAGACCATATAATTATTGGCGATAATAAATATGTAAGTCTCGCTAATGAAGGCTTACTATAAAAGCATAAGGAAAGGAAACGAGTTATGGCATCCAAAGTATTTGGAATTGATTTTGGAACAGACACTCTAAAGATATATCGTAAGGGAGTTGGAATTATTTATGATCAAAAAACTGTTCTTGCTTCAAAAAACAAAAATACAGTAATTGCCATAGGTAATGAAGCCTTCGAAATGGATGGAAAGGTACCTGAGAATATCAGCATTGACTATCCACTCAAAAATGGAGTTATAGCTAATGTAGATAAGATGAGGGCTCTTTTAAATTGTGTATTTATGGACTTAACAAAAGAGTTAGGCAAGTTTAGAGGCTCAAAATTTTATGTTGCAATTCCGGCTGATATTACTGATGTTGAAAAAAAGGCATTTTATGATTTAGTAGACAGCACCTATATCAGACCTAAGAAGATTAGGCTTATTGATAAGCCTGTAGCTGATGCTTATGGAGCAGGTATTGACATAAATGATTCTCAGGGAGCACTTATAGTTAATATTGGTGCAGATACTACTGAAATTACTGTTTTATCTTTAGGTGGAATTGTTTTAACGAAGCTTGTTTCATTCGGCGGTAAAAAATTCGATGAAGCAGTAAGCACTGTTATAAGAAGAAAACATAATTTACTTATAGGAAGTAAAACAACTGAGGTCTGCAAAAAAAAGGTGGCCAGCTTTAATGAAGTTGAAAAAAGTATTAAGGTATATGGTCGTGATGTTGTTTCCGGCCTCCCTAAGGAACGAACAATTACTACTGAGATGATACGTCCGGCTCTGGTTGAACAAATGGAGCAGCTTATTGATAATATCAGAATGATTTTGGAAAGAACACCTCCTGAAATATCATCAGATATATATGAAAACGGTATTTATATTACCGGAGGCTCAGCAAAAATTGTTGGTATTTCTGATTATATGGAAGATTCTTTGCGACTTAAGGTTCATGTTGCTAAGGATCCTGAAGACTCTGTTATTAACGGATTAGCCGAAATTATGGAAAATCCTGATTTTGAGTCTGAAATACAAGTGATATTATAGCATGGAGGTTACTTTGAAACCCGGATTCAGGAAAAAAATTGACAATTTAACATTTAAGAATGAACAGATGAATCAAAAGATTGAGCCGAGATATATTTTACTTTTTTCGACCATAATTTTGGTTGCCCTGATTTTCATTTCTTATAAATTCAGTGATTTCTTTACGCCTATAAGACAGACCGTAAATTCCAGTCTTGTACCAATGCAGAAGGGAATCACAGTTGTCGGTAATTACTTTGTGGAAAAAAGTGAATATTTTCAAAATATGGAGGCTCTTCAAAAAGAAAATGATGCTTTGAAAGCAGATTATGAGGAACTTCAGGCTAAATATAATACCCTTCTTACCGATTCATATGAGCTTGAAAATCTGAGACTTCTGTTTCAGCTTTCCGAGACCTACAGTCAGTATGAAACGGTAGGAGCAAATATAATTTCTACGGATACAACAGGTTACAATTCTGTTTTTACAATAGATAAAGGCTCGGATGATGGCATTGAAGAGAATATGAATGTTATTGCTGATAACGGACTTGTCGGAATAGTTACATCTGTTGGAGATAATTATGCAATTGTCAGAACAATTATTGACGATAATAGTAATGTGAGTGCTACCATTCTGAAATCATCTGATTCCTGTATGGTAAGCGGTAATTTAAAGCTGCTTGATGAAGGCTATATAGAAGTTTCAGAAATACCTTTGACCAGTGATGTTAAGAACAATTATCAGGTTGTTACATCATCTATGAGTACTAAATATTTGCCTGATTTATTGATTGGATATATTTCTAATGTTACAGTAAGCTCTGACGGACTTTCTTTAGAAGCTTATCTGACTCCTGTGGTGGACTTTACCAGTCTTGACACAGTTTTAGTAATAACTACTCTAAAAGAAAGCACTGAAATTTCAGAATAAATCAACCTTTTTATTTGTTAGGTTTATATTATTACCAAAGCGGTGTCTAAATATTCGCTTTGTTTTGAAGGAGAAGCAATGCTTGGCTTTGTAATTTACTTTGTTGAATTAATTATATGCTTTTTACTGCAAAATACAGTTTTAAGCAGCTTTAATATTGGTGGAATAGTACCTGACCTCATTGTTATACTCGTAGTTTCTGTGGCATACCAGAGAGGACGTATCCATGGAATGTTTATGGGAATTGTCGGAGGTCTTCTTTTGGATATTACCTTTGGAAGTCTGTTTGGGGTTTATGCCCTGGCTTATATGTTCATAGGTTATGTCTGCGGTATGTTTAACAAATATTATATAAGATTTGATACTATGCTGCCTTTGTCAATGATAGCTTTGTCAGAATTTGCTTTTTCTCTTTACAGTTATCTTGTAAATTTACTTATTATTGGCAGATTTGACATTGGTTATTACATAAGAAGAATTATGTTGCCTAAGGTATGTTTTACGGTTTTGGCAGCCATTATACTATATAAGCTTTTTGATTTAGTATATATGAAAGTTCTAATGCCTATAGAAGAGGAAGCTTAATGTTTAGAAATATTTATGAAAAGCTAAAGGACATTTCAATTAACAGGCTTATTATTGTATTTACTGTTATTGTTTTAATGTTTTTTTATCTTATAGTAAAATTATTTAACCTTCAGATAATTGATTATGCTAAAGTAGAAGATACTGAGGAACAGGAGATTGTTACTGATGAAGAAGGTTATTATACGATAACTACGACTTCGGTTCCTGCCCGAGGACTCATTTATGACAGAAATGGGAATGTGCTGGCTTACAATGAAATTCAGTACAATCTTGATTTTTTCAATACAGCCTCTCTTTCTACTAATGATGAAAGAAATGCAGCAATTTATGCCCTTATAAATATTCTTGAAGAACATAATTTGGAAAAAGAATTTTCCTTTCCGATGGAATTTGATGAAGAAGGCAATCTCATTTATACTGTTGAGGATAATGCACTTAAAAGATTTCTAAAAAATTGTTATGGACTTCCTTCGGCAAATGATCTTACTGAAGAACAATTGGCAACTACCCCTCAGGAGCTTTTTGATTATTTGCGTTATGGTAATGACATAACTTCAATGTTTGGTATTTCTGATACCTATACGGACGAAGAAGCACTACAGATAATGGATTACCGTTATCAGCTTTATATCAACAATCCTTCATATTCTTCAATAAGGCTCGTTTCTGACATTACTGAGGAATTTAGAATTGAAATTTTGGAAAATCAAAGTATTATTCCATGTGTTGAAATTTCAAAATCCTATAAACGTATTTATAATGACGCAATTTATTTTGCACACATAATCGGATACGTTGGTGCAATTAATGAAACAGAGCTTGCAGCCTTTGAAGAAGAGGGCTCGGAAAATTATACGGAAGATAGTATTGTCGGAAAGCTTGGAGTTGAAAAATCTTATGATTCTTATTTGCAGGGAACCATTGGTCAGACTGAAATTACTGTAAACAGCTCTGGTCAGGTTGTCAGTAAAAAAGTTATTTCAGAGCCAATTGACGGTAATGATTTATATCTTACCATTGATAGAGAATCACAAATTGCAGGCTATTATGTTGTTGAAAAAAATATTGCTTCAATTCTTATGTCAGCAATCGTTAACTCTTACAGTTATGGCTCTGTCGGTTCATCAGCAGATGATATTACTATACCTATTTACGAAGTATACAGTTCTCTTGTTACTAATAGTGTAATAGACATAGAATCACTTAATGGCAGTAATGCAACTGACACTGAAAAAAAGGTTTATTCTGAATTTTCTTCAAGTAGAAATGACATATATTCCGGAATTGAAAAGCTCCTGCAAAAGGGTAATGAGACTGCTTATGACGATTTGAGCAGCAATAACAAGGATTATATGGACTTTATCTATTCATCACTGAGAGGCGATTGGGCTGTAGTTACCAAAAATATAGATACCAGTGCAGACTATTTTAAAAGCTATCTCAATGGAAATTCATCTATGGCTGAATTTTTGATGAATTGTATTGAAAATGGAAATGTAGATACATCAGTTCTCAATTTAGAGTCAGGATATTATGACTCTAATGATGTATATGATGCGCTTTTTTCTTTTATACTTGACAAGCTAAATAATGATACAGGCTTTGATAAGCAGATTTACAGAAATCTTATTTTTGATGGTGTTATTTCCGGTAGAGATTTATGTATTATTCTTTATGATCAGGGAGTTATAGAAGAAGACAGTTATTATAATGGACTGATTAATTATACAATTTCTGCTTATGACTTTGTAATTAAAAAGATTAACAGCCTTGAAATCACACCTGCAATGCTTGCCTTAAAGCCATGTAGTGGCTCACTTGTTGTTACTGATCCAAACAGTGGAGATGTCATAGCAATGGTTTCCTATCCAAGCTATGATAATAACAAACTGACCAATCAGATAGACTATGATTACTATACAAAGCTCTATGAGGATGAGTCTTATCCGATGCTTTGCAGAGCAACACAGTCAAAGACAACTACAGGTTCTACCTTTAAGCCATTAACCTCAATTTTGGCACTTACTGAAGGTACAATAACAACCGATACCTACATTCATGACAGTGTTAAATTTACAAGCATTACTCCGTCACCATCCTGCTGGAGTACTTCAGGACATGGAACTATAAATGTAACTGATGCAATTTATCACTCCTGTAACTATTTCTTCTTTACTGTTGCCTATAGATTTTCTAAAAACAGCAGGGGAGATTACAGTGACGAACAGGGCTTGAAGCTTATTCAAAAATATGCAGCAAAATTTGGATTTGATTCTGTTTCCGGTGTTGAAATTTCTGAGTCAGATCCTGAAATATCTAATACCGATGCAGTCAGAACTTCCATCGGATATTACCATAATTTTGCTCCTATACAGATTGCAAGATATGCAACAACAATAGCCAATAGTGGAACCTGTTACAATCTGACGCTTATTGATTCAGTAAAAACCAAAGATGGTAGTGTGGTTTTTGAAAATGAACCATCGGTTTATAATACTCTTGATGAGGTTGCCGAATCATCATGGAATGCAGTTCATCAGGGAATGTATAAGGTTGTTAATTCCAGTAGCTCTTTAAGAACAGTATTTAGAGGTCTAAGTGTGACAGTAGCAGGTAAGACCGGAACGGCGCAGGTCAGCTTGAATCAGCCTAACAATGCTTTATTTATTTCTTATGCACCTTATTCTGATCCTGAGGTTTGTGTAACAGTAGTTTTACCAAATGGATATAAATCAGCAAATGCTGCAGCTACTGCTGCTGAATTTTATAAATTTTATTTTGATGGTACAAATGCTGATAACCTTCTTTCTGGAAATGTTTATGCTGGCGAGGCAGAAAATATTGATGTAGGAGACTAATGATAGAATGAATCGCGATATTATAATTAAGTCAAACAGACATGGGCTTACGCTTTATTTATCTGAAGAGATTCCTTTTGCTTCTCTTAGAGATAAAATCCGTAAGAAATTTTCTGAATCAAGAAAATTCTTCGGTTCAGCTGAGATGGCTTTGACACTTGAAGGAAAAACTCTCAGTTCGTCAGAAATTAATGAGGTGGTAAGCATAATTTCTGATGAAACTGACCTGAGTATAATCTCAGTAATTGATAATTCAGAAATTAATGACAGATTTTTTCAGGATAAGCTTCGTAAACTTCTAAATAATCTTGATTTAAGTGCCTGTGAAATTTATCCTTCATCTATTGAAGGACGTAATAGCTGCGATTTTAAGCATTCTGTTCTAATTTTAGGCGATGTCGGTATAAATAGTGAAGTACATACTAATGGAAGCGTATTTATTCTAGGCAGGTGCCTTGGAAAGATATTTGCGGGAGAACTAGGTAATAAGAATGCAATGGTTTATGCCGCAATTATGCAGCCCCAGGAAATAAATATAGCAGATGTTTCATTTGACAGAAGTGCTTTTTTTAAGTCTGAGGCTTCTACAAAGAAAAAAGGACTGTTTACAAAAGCTAAACCGGTTGAATTATTAAACATACCTTATTTGCTTTCATTAGATTCAGAAGGTGAATGTGTTTATAAAAAAATTGAATAAGCAGCGAAGCCGATTGCGAATAACCACTCCGATAAATCTTTATTTCATGATGAGTAGGGAAAATTACAAAGGTTAAACTCTATTATATACCAAAATTAGAAATCAAAGCATTATATACTTATGATTATAATCTGACGATTTATATAGGAGTGCCTCTATGGGAAAGGTTTATTGTATAACATCCGGCAAGGGTGGAGTTGGAAAAACAACTGTGGTTGCTAATTTATCAGAATGTATTGCAGGTTTAAATAAAAAGGTTCTGGTTATTGATATGGATACAGGACTAAGAAACCTCGATATAATAATGAATCTTGAAAATAGGATTCTTTTTAATATTGTCGATGTTTTAAAAAGTCGGTGTCGAATTAATCAGGCTATTGTTACGTCAAAGCATTGTGATAATTTATTTCTTCTGCCGACCTCACAAACAGCATCTAATGCAGATATAGATGCCTGTGCTCTGTATTCATTATTAAAGCTGTTACGTGAAAATTTTGACTATATTATTATTGATTCACCTGCCGGTGCTGAAATTGGATTTTTAAATTCAGTGCGCTATGCCGATGAAGCAATCATAGTAGTTCAGCCGGATATTGCAGCTCTTCGGGATGCTGATAAAATTTTTAATCTGCTTTTAGAAAATGGAATTATATGTAATAAAGTAATTGTGAATAAATATAATCGTCAGCTTGAAAGAAATGGTTATGTCTTAAAGGTTGATGATATTAGTAGGATTCTGGGAACAGAAGAAATATTCTGTATACCGGAAGATAAAGAAATATTAAAGGCTAACAATTTTGGCAGAAATTTTCTAATACATAAAAATAAAAGTTTTTATGCATATAAGAATATTGCTAAGAGCCTTATTTAGGAGAATTATGTTTAGATCAAAGGGATATCGAATTGGTAATTACAGCTTTTCAGTAATTATTACATGTGCATTAATATCAACTATTGGCCTGGTTATTTTGCAAAAGCTGACACAGTCTCAAAACCAAAGCATGTTTAATAAGCAGCTTATGGGACTTATTGCCGGACTGGTGATATGCGTGATAATGTCATTTGTTGATTACCATTTTATTTGCAAATTATGCATACCACTATATATTTTTAATATAGTTCTCATGCTTATCTGCAAATATGTAGAGCCTTCTCTTTGTCCATTCTTTTATGGAAAAAGTGTAGATGATGCCAGACGATGGATACATATCGGTGGTGCTTCCGGTGGTACGGATTTGATGCCTTCGGAAATAACAAAGATAGTCTTAATTCTTTGTTTGGCCAAGCTCTTTGTGAATCTCGAAGGTAAAATCAACAAGCTTTCATCAATTGTGTTGGTTTTACTTATTTCTGCAATACCTATTTATCTTGTATTTGATCAGCCCGACCTTTCAACAACAATTGTTATTGGAATGACATTTTTAATAATGTTTTTTGTCGCAGGCTTGACATATAAAATAATTATACCTATTCTCGCTGTTGTAATACCTTCACTCTATGCATTTATATGGTATGTACAACAGGATTATGCAGATATGTTCTTAAAAAGCTGGCAGCGAGACAGAATTTTATCCCTGCTTCATCCGGAGGATTATCCGGATCTTATGTATCAGCAGAATAATGCGGCAACAGCAATTAAGTCCGGGAATATCTTTGGTAAAATGATTATCGGGGATGAGAGTGCTCGATTAACCAGATATGTACCGGTAGTAGAAAGTGACTTTATTTTTAGCGGAGTCGGCGAAGAACTCGGATTTATCGGCTCAGCAGGAGTAATCATTTTATTTGTTATTTTTCTCTTCCTTTCTTTGAAAATAGCAATAAATGCTAAGGATAAGCTTGGAATGTATATAGCAACCGGAATAGCAGTAATGATTACAATTCAGGCCTTCGTAAATATTGGTGTTGTTCTGTCAGTAATTCCTAATACCGGTATTCCATTGCCTTTTATGAGCTCAGGCTTAAGCTCACTCTTAACGAACTTTGCAACAATAGGAATATTGGTAAATGTCGGTTTACAATGTAAAAATGCTACACCGATAGATAAGGATGTCATTGTATGGAGCAAATATCATAAACCAGTTAATTAAAAAAGGAGAGAGCCTGCCTTTTTAGACAGACCATTATATTTATGAAAAAGTTTTTCAAAAGTGCAATATGCTTAACCCTGGTTTCAGCATTACTTTTTAATTCTACGGGATGTAAGACTGCTGAAGATGAATTAGTGGCATTTTATTCATCTGATGACAGTGTGGTTAATACTGATATTGGTCAGTTCGTAATTGGTCAGACTGCCCCCTTACTTACCGAAGGCAGACTTTGTTATATAACAAATGACCAGCTTCAGGCAGATCCTAATCTTAATTGTAATGCTGCAATTCTTGTAGATATGACAACTAATGAATTGATTCAGGCACAAAACATTTATAATAAGATTTATCCTGCAAGCATAACAAAATTGCTTACAGCTTATGTTGTTTTTAAATATGGTAATTTAGATGATGAAATAACAATAACCGAGGATGATTGTGGAATAACCGAATCAGGCGCACAATTAATTGGCTTCAAAAAAGGCGATGTAATTAAGGTTAGCGATTTACTTTATTGCCTGTTAGTATATTCAGGAAACGATTCAGCTACGGCACTTGCACAGTACATATCAGGAAGTGATGATGCTTTTTCTGAGCTTATGAATGAAGAAGCCAAAAATTTAGGTTGTAATAACACACACTATACAAACCCTCATGGCCTTCATGACGAAAATCATTATACCTGCGCTTATGATGTTTATATTGTTCTAGAGGCATGTATGCAATATGAGCTTTTTAGAACTATTTCTCAAACAGTCGACTATGAATTTACTCATAAGACAGCAGATGGCTCATATGCTACTAAGTCCTTCAGTACTACAAATAAATTTAAGCTAGGCAATTATGAATTACCTGCAGGAATTACAATTCTTGGAGGAAAGACTGGAAATACATATGCAGCAGGAACCAATCTTATTATGGTTATCTCGAATGAAGCCGGTGAGGAATATGTTGTAGGATTGTTCGGTGAAGCAGACTCTGAATCGCTCTATACTCAAATGACTTATTTGATTAATAAGGTTGCAGGAGACTCTACCTCTGCAGAACCGGTACAGACTGAAGCTGAGGATTTGGCTGAAGATGATGAATAAAGTGAATAAAACAGATAAATTTAATTTCTTTGATAAAAACTAAAAATATTTACAAGCTAATTTTTATAAAAAAGCTTTAACTATGTATTGTTTTTTTGGTTAATGTGTACTATAATCAAATTACCGAACACCTATATAAGGAGGATTTTAATATGTTACAGATTATAGCCGGAGAAAAAGGTAAAGGCAAAACTAAAATCTTATTAGACAAAGCTAATGCTGATATTAAGACTGCAAAAGGCAGCGTTGTTTATCTTGATAAAAACGGTCAGCACATGTATGAACTCAATAATAAAATCAGACTTATCAACGTAAGTGATTATTGTATTGAGTGTGCTTCTGAATTTGTAGGATTTATTTGTGGTATAATTTCTCAGGATCACGATATCGAAAAGATTTATCTTGACAGCTTCTTAAAGGTAGCTTGTCTCAATGCAGCTGACGTAGACAGAATCGTTGAAAAGCTCAGCTTCGTATCTCAGAAATTCAATATTGATATAATTGTAAGTTTCTCACAGAACTCAAGCGACCTCTCAGATGTAGTAAAGAAGTACGTTTCCGTAGCTCTGTAGATATTTTAGGTCATAATTAACCTAAACTATTTAACCTTATCTGAAAAGTCCCCCGCTTCTTAAGCGTGGGGTATGTTACCCCT
>CAZVBH010000025.1:0-26143 GCA_964625275.1 uncultured Lachnoclostridium sp. | reverse complement strand
CCTGTCTGAGCATGTAATTATCAAGGTCAATTATGTATCTGCTGTTCTCGAGAATTGGCACGAAGGTTCCCGGACCATAAACTCGTCCGTCACTTTCCCAACGCACAAGAGCTTCCATTCCTACTATTTCCTGGGTATGGATATTTACCTTTGGCTGATAGTAAGCAACGAACTCATGATTTTCAAGTGCCTGCTGGAACTGGGCTCTGACTTCGTTAGCATGGTGCTGCCTTTCTCCAATTTCGTCATCATAAAAGACAACTGAATTGTGAGGTGTCTTTTTGGCTACGGCCTTTGCCATAGATGCACATTCGAGAGCCGCATGAATTGACATTCTTGTGTCTATGCGGCACACTCCTGCGTAGCAGACTAATTCAAAATGAACTCTGGTGCTGCCATTATTGGCATCTATCGGTACCAGCTTTACATTTTCAATAAAGCTGTCTAAATTCTTCTTTTTGAGAATTATATTAAAATTGTCACCTCCGCCTCTGGTGACCATCTCGCCGGGTTCCATGAAGGTCATGAGCTTGTGGGCATAACGCATCAAAACAGTCGTTCCAACATTAAATGGAACGGTCTGATTTACATATTTGAAATTGCTGACATTGAGTGCAATAACACAATAGTCTGCAATACTATAATCTTCAAAGATTTTATTGCCGTACTGTAAAAAGGCATTCATGTTTGGGATGCCTGTTGCACTGTCTTTGTTGTAGGAATCCAGAAGGTTGGCACCTACTCTGGCACGACTTACATAAAGGCATACTATCTGGCATAAAAGCTTGCCCTTTAGAACCTGAATTTCACTTGGATTATAATTTAAGAAAGACACACTGCATTGAATCGTTTCTCCTGAAGGTGTCTTTAACTGACGCATTACATTATCGAATTCCGGACCAACGGATTCGTAAATTACAAAATCCATGCTTGGCATCGATTGTATGAGAGCATTTTCTGACATAATTATGTCGCAATGAAGTCTCTTTACATTTATGCTTTGACACAGTGCCATGAAATTTTTATGCATTATTTCAACTATGCCATTCATATCAAAGCTTTCTGCTAAGCCTGCTAACAGCTCATCATAAAGATAAAATTCTTTGTAAATACCACCATCGGAAATTTCTTCAGTTTTTGCCATTTCCAAGTCATTTATACCAAACATTACTATCTGCCTCCCCACCACATGTCGCATCCCCGACGACACTTAGCAAATCTAGTATAGCATACTTTTGGCATATTTCAAACAAATTTAATTAAAGAAGTTTTTTTGTGCTTGCCATGACGTATATTATGCTGTAAAATCTCAAATTGAAGTGTTTTTTAGAAACGAGTTAGGACGGCGTTAGGGTTGCTTGTATGCTCACCGTGCGCGCTACGCGCCTATCATGCACTTGTGAGCAAGACAAGCAACCCTAACGCCTGTGTAAAGCTAATTTGGGGTAATGGGTGAAATGCAGTATGATATGTTGCCAGCAGTGTGTTTGCTGACTTATCATGCACTTGTGAGTAAAATTAGTAATCCGATGCCTGTGTAAAGCTGATTTTGGGTAATGGGTGAAATTCAGGTATGATAGTTGCCAGCAGTGTGTTTGCTGACTTATCATGCACTTGTGAGCAAAATAAGTAATCCAATGCCTGTGTAAAGCTGATTTTTAGTAATAGATAAATTTGGAGGATAAATATGTCACAATATGATTCGGAAATAAAAAAGAGGCGTACCTTTGCAATCATCTCTCATCCGGATGCCGGTAAAACTACTCTTACGGAGAAGCTTCTTCTCTATGGTGGTGCTATTAATCTTGCGGGTTCTGTTAAGGGACGTAAGACTGCAAAGCATGCTGTTTCGGACTGGATGGAAATCGAGAAGGAGCGTGGTATTTCGGTCACTTCTTCTGTTATGCAGTTCAACTATGGTGGTTATTGTATAAATATTCTTGATACACCGGGACATCAGGACTTCTCTGAGGATACTTATCGTACTCTTATGGCCGCTGATTCTGCGGTAATGGTTATTGATGCCAGCAAGGGTGTTGAGAAGCAGACCATTAAGCTTTTTAAGGTCTGTGTCATGAGACATATTCCTATCTTTACATTTATCAACAAGATGGATCGTGAGGCTAATGATCCTTATGAGCTTCTCAGCGACATTGAGAACGTTCTTGGTATTGCCACATGTCCTGTCAACTGGCCTATTGGTTCCGGTAAGGAATTTGCCGGTACCTATGATAGAAACACTAAGGAGATTTCTTTATTTACCGCTGCCTACAATGGTCAGCGTGAGGTTGAAACCGAGACTCTCCATATTGATGATGCAAATACTGAGTCCAGACTTGGTACTCATGCCTTCAATCGTCTTAAGGATGATATTGAGCTTTTGGATGGTGCCAGTGCTGAATTTGATTTAGATGAGGTTACTGCCGGTAAGCTTTCACCGGTATTCTTTGGCTCTGCTCTTACGAACTTTGGTGTTAAAACATTTTTGGAGCATTTCCTTGAGATGACTTATTCTCCTCTTCCTAGAAATTCAGACAAGGGAATTATTGATCCTTTTAAGGAAGATTTTTCTGCCTTCGTATTTAAGATTCAGGCTAACATGAACAAGGCTCACAGGGATAGAATTGCTTTTATGAGAATCTGTTCCGGCAAGTTTACTGCCGGTATGGAGGTCAACCATGTTCAGGGTAAGAAAAAGGTTAAGCTGGCTCAGCCTCAACAAATGATGGCTCAGGAAAGACATATTATTGAGGAAGCTTATGCAGGTGATATTATTGGTGTATTTGATCCCGGCATTTTTGCAATTGGTGATACACTGTGCACCTCGAATGAAAAATTTGCCTTTGAGGGTATTCCTACTTTTGCACCGGAGCATTTTGCAAGATGTCGTCAGATTGATACTATGAAGCGTAAGCAGTTTATGAAGGGTGTTACGCAGATTGCACAAGAGGGTGCTATTCAGATTTTCCAGGATACCAATACCGGTATGGAGGAAATCATCGTAGGTGTTGTTGGTGTTCTTCAGTTTGACGTTCTTAAGTTCAGATTAAAGAATGAATATAATGTTGAAATTGGACTTGAACCACTTCCTTACGAGCATATCAGATGGATTGCCAATCCTGATGAATTCCCTCTTTCCAAAATTACCGGTCCTTCTGACATGCGTAAGATAACCGATTTGAAGGGAAATCCACTTGTACTCTTTGTAAATTCATGGTCTGTTGGAATGTGCCTTGACAGAAACAAAGGACTTGAATTGACAGAATTTAGTAAAAACTAAATATATATATAATAATGGTACAGTGGCTTGAAGCAGCCATTTGGCTGACATAAGAAAGACCTTATGTAGCAAAAAAAGAAATATGATTAGGACGAATAGTGGGCAGACACCCAATTATGAGGTGTCTGCCTGTTAGGCGACGAATTCTTTTATCCTTTCATTCCCCATACCTTACTTAGGCGTTTGCTAAACGCCAAGCCCGCATAAATTAAACAAATGCATCTTTTCATCAAATACCCGTCAAATAAAACGGCAATCCAAAAACGGCTTAAAACAAGGGTATTTAGGCATTTTCTTCAAAATAAGATTCCTCATAATTTGTTACTTATCAAATACCCGTCAAATAAAATGCTATGCCCAATATGGCACATATCTCCTGTTCTTCAATGCTGCATTTTCGTCTGACAACTTAATCAAACCAGCCTCCATGGTTGCTTTGATTATTCTTGAGGCAACTGCCATATTTTTAACATCAATACCAAACCGGTCTCTCAGCACAGCGTTCGCCACTTCAATTTCATTCACATAGCAATAACAGGTATACAGATAACATGTCCGAATCTTATCTTCCTTCGTCCAGTCATTCAGTTTGCCATACCAGTAGAGCTTCGTTCGGGTAAAATCTTCCCCTGTTTCCACCTTAGGTGCCGGAATCAGCAAGTCGCGCATTCCTTCCTCCATGCGGTCAAATCCGCTGCCCCGTTCCTCACAAATTCTTACAATTCGCAGGAAAGATGCCATGGATTCGTTTCTGGAATGCGGTACTGTGTCAATGATGCGGTTGACTTCTACAAGAAGACTTCCCGGATTTGAAGCCTCTACCTTTGTATCAAAAATCTCCATGATTGGTCCGCTTCCATGTGCCGTCAGATCCTGATGAATAATCATGTTGCCGAGCATTTCCCTGATTGCCTTGCGTGGAAACATAATATGCTCCTGCCTTCTTCCACCATCAATCTCTTCTTCCTGCGGAATCAGCGTCATAATATAATCCGTTATGTCGTCAAACTGGATCGCATAGCCTTTTGTAAATACCTGCTCCCGAATAGCGTTGGTTTTACCATTTCCCTTGTAGCGGATTACCCTGACGGCTTTTCTCTTTAAATGTGCAAAAACATTCAGGTCTTTGGCAAGGAGCAATGCTCCCATGTTTGTAATCGCATAATTTCCATTGTCCATTTCACGAATAAACTCTTCATCCATCATGTTATGGATAATCGCATCCCGGTTACTCGGAAGCGGCAATTTCATCAATGTGTAATATGCTGCGCAGTCCAGAAGTTCCGTCACCTTAGATGCCGTCACATTTTCCATTGCCACACGCAGTTCAAACGGCTTTGTTTCAAATGCCAGCCATAATTTACGCTCCTTTTCCGGAAATTCCTTCAGCTTCTTTTTATAAGAACCCACACGGATATATTCCGTACTTTTAAAACTGGTAGGCATATTTACTGCTGCCGGAATTTCCATTACAACGACCTTTCCTTTATCCGTAAAAACCTCCATAAATTTAAAATCAACTCTAGGTTTCAGACCGCCTGCCAGCCAGTTCTCAATTTCCTCATTTCCCTTCTTTGTGCTTCTCGGAGTGAAATCAGTGCCTTCAATTTCGTGCGTGTCATTGTTGATTCCCCACAAAATATATCCTTTTTCTTTATTCCAGATAGTTGCGGAATTGCTTAATGCAGATATATATTCGCCAATCATTTCCGGATTACGATTGTCCACCTTAAATTCCACCCACTCCGTTTCTTCCGGCAAGTGCCGAAGCTTCTCGATCAAACTGATATAATATTCCTGTTCTGCATCCATAGATACACCTGCTTTCTACTGCTTATTTTACAACCGCAAAATCCGGTCATCATTATTATTGTCAAAAACGAAGCTGATAACTCATCTCCGTCCTTCCTTGTCGCCTGCATTGCCTAGAACATTGGTATTTGTAACTCGATAGTCTTCCCTAGTATATATTTAACCATTACCTCTGATAACATTCCCTGCTTAATAATTGATGTATTAGGGTCAGAATAAACATATTTTTCTGATAAATCACCGAGTTTGGCAAGGTCAGTCCAATGTGATTCTAAGAATGTGAAATTACTCATAATCAGCCCTCCTTTACAAATCGACTACGTACTGAATCAAGTTCCTTATCTATTGCCCCTAATCTCTGTAGGAGTTCCTCATAGTTTTCAACGAATTTAGCATTATCTTCTACAACAATCCCTTCGCTTGCTTTCAATGTAACATACTGTGTTGTGCATAAGTTATAGTTGTTATTTGCAGCTTCTTCTTTAGTTATTGTATTGGATACTCCCCTCAATAACTTCTCTGTTGCGATAGACATATAATATTACTTAATAGGTCTTACTTTAACATCATAAGTATTGCGATAATTCAGCATAATTTTAGATTTTAATCAAAGCGGATATTCGCAATCCGCTTCGCTACTTGCTCATAACCTTAAAGCCACTTCAGATAAGGTTAAACATTACTATCTTAGGATTAATCATTAATTTTTTTTGTAATATAATCTTCTATCACAAAGTTATTATTATTTATTTCCTGCAATTTTCGAACTATTTTTCTTATTATACTATTCATTTCTTCACATGCTGCTTTATATCCTTCTTCATCAAAAACGCATGCACTTCCTTCTTTATTGAACGAATAAAAAGAATCATATAAATTTCTTGCTTGTTCATTCAATACTTTTAATTCATCATCGTTATCGATCAATGGATATTTTCTTCTTACAATTCCCTCATCATCATATACCCATATAGGACCATGAAGAAATTCATTCACTAATTTTATTGTATACATTATATATAATCCTTTTTTTGAATATTCTAAAGCAACTAAACCATTTATGCCTATTTCCATCATCGTACATTAGTTTCCTTGATATTTTTTAGATGTCTACAGCCAATTTTCTTTCAATTCATTCTTCAAGTCACAAAACACCTGATAAAATTTATTTTTTGCTTGCCGTACAATTTCATAAGCTATATTTTGATGGATTCTTGCACACTAAATCATTATAAAACATTATATGTACCAAAACATGTACTCATATGCTATTATTTTAACAATATTCTTTAGTATACATATAATTATTCTACTTTTTGTAATATACGATGTCAAGATTTTTGTATTACAAAACGTGCCATTGATTATAGAAACCATACATAAGTTAACGACAAAAACAATGAAGATATTTTGATATTAATATAACGACAAAAACTCCCAGATTCTGGGAGTTTTGCCTAAAGCATGAAGTAAGTATAGATTACTTCATATTCGTAATTTTCTTATTATTAACATTCTATAAAGCACAAACGAATACACCTATTTCAAATCTTTTGCAAGCTGCAAGCCTATTCTAGGCATAAACAGTTGCCGGTAATGGTTCTAGGCCGGCACTGAGCTCGCGGTCCTTAGCCTTAAAGAAGATGGCAATGGAATCAGGTCCTACATGGCTTCCTGTACAGAAATCATAAGCTGTAATGATGATTCCTTTTACTTTTACGGCTGCTTTTATCTTTTCTGCTACTTTTACGGCTTCTTCAAAAGCATCAGCATGGGCAATTCCAATTATCTGGCTTTCTGCTTTTTCAATATTGGAGACGAGTAAAGATACAAGCTCGTCAAGAGATTTTTTTCTGCCTCTTATTTTTTTGAACTCTACAATGAAACCATCTGCAGTTCCTCGTAAAATCGGTTTGATATTTAACATATTTCCTGCAAGGGCAACCGTCTTTCTGATTCGTCCCGAACGGGCAAGATACTTAAGGTCGCCTACAGTAAACACTCCATTCATTTTAGGTACATCTTCACGAATAAGCTCAGCTACGTGCTCAATATCTTCACCTTGACTTCTAAGCTCAGAAGCTGTAATAGCATGAAGTCCCTGGCCAAGTGAGGCATTGAGAGAATCAACGATTTCAATCTTTCTCTCCGGGTACTCCTCCAGCAGCTCCTCGGCAGCCATAAGCGAAGCCTGGTAGGTTCCGCTTATGTTCTTACTAAGGCTTATATATAAAATATCCTCTCCTCGAGATAATGCCGGTTCAAAGGCCTCCATAAATCTGGCCATATTAATAAGTGAGGTCTTTGTCGTCAGACCTTCACGAATAGCATCGTAGTACTTCTTTCCAACCTCACGTTCCTGTTCAGGAGTTAAGTCAGGATTAAAGCAAACAAGCTCTTCGCCATTAACATAATTTACAAATGATATAACATCAATATCGTACTTCTTAACGTCCTCTGCAGGTATATTTGCTGCTGAATCAACAAAAATTCTAAAACTCATATAAACACGTCCTTTCTGAAATACCACCCTAGTTACCTTATCCTCAATTTAACCTTATCTGAAAAGTCCCCCGCTTCTTAAGCGTGGGGTATGTTACCCCTAAAAGTCTAGCTTTTGGGGTAACATGACTTTTCAGCATCAGTAGGAGGCTGGACTCCTACTGATGAGCCACGAAGTGGCATTAAGGTTATGAGCAAGTAGCGAAGAGGATTGCGAATATCCGCTTTGATTACTCCATGCCCATACTATACATGGTTTTCAAAACTATGTCAAGTGTTTTTAGAAAATTCATTAAATATTTTTTATTTCTATTTTTTGCGACTTTAATCTCCCCAATTTCTTGTTTTTCTTTCCCCTATACTCGATATGTTTACTTCTCGTCCTGTAATTTTTTTGTAAACTCAGCTTCTCGTCCTATCAATCCTTAATATGCTCAGTTTCTCCCTCTTATATACATTTAACAGCAATCATGACCTTCTTTAGCACAAAACTAAGGTGCGGGAGATTTTTCATTCCAAGCTTATATGTAAAGCATTATAAAGCCTAAAACTAATGTTTAGCACAGAACTAAGGTGCGGGAGATTTTTCATTCCAAGCTTATATGTAAAGCATTATAAAGCCTAAAACTAATGTTTAGCACAGAACTAAGGTGCGGGAGATTTTTAATTTCTAAGCTTATACGTAAAACACTATACAGCCTAAAACTAATGTTTAGCACAGAACTAAGGTGCGGGAGATTTTTTTATTTCAGACCAGGTTATAAAAAGGCGTGGCACATTATGATGTACAAAGTGTATGATAGACGCGCTTTGCGCGTACACTTTGTACACATATATGTGCCACGCCGTATTCCCTTTATAATCTCCCGCACCGTATTTAATCTCTCACGCCGTATTCCCTTTACAATCTCTCGCACCGTATTTATTCTCTCAAACCGTATCCCCTTTATAATCTCCCGCACCGTATTTTCTCATAAAAAAGGTTTGGCATATTATGATGTGCCAAGTGTATGATAGACGCGCTTTGCGCGTACACTTGGCACACATAATATGCCAAACCGTAAACTCTAAGCTCTAAACTCTAATCAGCTTTATTTTGCATCCTCTTGTCTGATTTGTGCTCTCTTTATCTTGCCTCCAAGTGTCTTTGGAAGCTCTTCCACATATTCAATAACTCGTGGATACTTGTAAGGAGCAGTAACTCTCTTAACATGTGTCTGAAGCTCTTTTGTGAGTTCAGGACTTGGTTCATAACCCTTTGCAAGTACAACTGTAGCCTTTACAACCTGGCCTCTGATTGGATCAGGAGCAGCCGTTACGGCACATTCGATAACTGCCGGATGTTCAACAAGTGCACTTTCAACTTCGAAAGGTCCGATACGATAGCCGGAGCATTTGATTACATCATCATGTCTGCCGACAAACCAGTAAACTCCATTCTCGTCACGCTTACAAACGTCCTTGAGATTGTAATTACCATTTCCAAGGAACTGCTCAGTAGCAACAGGATCCTTATAATATTCTGTAAAAAGTCCAAGTGGAGGATTTTTATCAATGCCACAGATAACAATTTCTCCATCCTCATTAGTTCCGACTTCCTTGCCCTCTTCGTCAAGCAAGTGAAGGTCATAAAGTGGAGATGGCTTTCCTGTAGAACCATAAACAGGTTCATCCCATCCGAATTCTGCAATGAGTACAGTTCCTTCAGTCTGACCAAAGCCTGTATAAATCTTTCCGCCGGTCAAATCATACCAACGCTTTGCAACATCAGGATTGAGAGGCTCTCCTGCAGTACACCAGTGTTCGATGCTTGAAAGGTCATAAGACTTAACATCCTCCTGAAGCATGAAACGATACATGGTTGGTGGTGCGCAGAAGGTTGTAAGCTTGTAGTCCTGCATCTTCTGAAGAAGATTTGTTGGAATAAACTTATCCATATCGTAAGCAAAAATTGTTGCTCCTGCAATCCACTGTCCATAGATTTTGCCCCAGCCAAACTTAGCCCAGCCGGAATCACTGACTGACATATGAAGCTTGTTAGGTTTAACCTGCTGCCAATAATAAGCTGTAACAATATGTCCTAATGGATGGAGATAATTGTGACATACTGACTTTGGCATTCCTGTAGTTCCTGATGTGAAATACATCTGCATAATGTCTGTATTCTTTGGTGCGGCGTCACCAACAGGTCTTTCAAGCTTATCAGAATACTTTTCAAAATATTCATTAAAATTAAGCCAGCCCTCTCGCTCTACGTTGCCAACAAGTGCCTTCATCTTAAGTGTAGGAACCTGTGGAAGTGCATCCTCAACCTGCTTAATTACATAGTCATCATTAACGCAAATAGCCATCTTTACACCAGCCCACTGGCATCTGTAAACAATGTCCTTCTTTGTAAGCTGTAATGAACCCGGAATAAAAATTACGCCAAGCTTAATAAGTGCCGTAGCAATAACCCAGTACTCCCATCTTCTTCTGAGGATGAGCATTACAACATCACCTTTTTTGAGACCGAGCTCTCTGAAATAGTTAGCTGCCTTATTTGAAAGGAGACTCATCTCCTTAAAAGTAAAGGTTCTTTCATTGCCATGGTCATCGCACCATAAAAGTGCTCTGTATTCAGGCTGTTCCTCGGCCCAGCCATCTACAATGTCAAATCCGAAGTTGAAATTCTCAGGTACATTTACCTTATAATTCTGCTTAAAATCTTCATAGGAATCAAATTCAATTCTTGGTAAAAAGCGTTCCAGCATATAGCCTCCTGGTAGTGAAATTTTATCGGCCTAAGGAAATTAATAGATTCTCACTGTATCCCACAATTCCTTCTGTTTTATGTACTGTTCATTTAGAAAGGCTGCAATGAGCTTAAGTCCCTCATCACTAAATTCGAAAAGCTCCGACTGCTTCAGGCTGTCAGGAGTCTTGTCAGACGCGTAAGGACCGGGCCAGTAGGTTACTTTCAGCTTTTTGATTTCGCCTTCTTCTGTCTCTTCCTTTATTTTTTCAATTTTGTAATGCATATGATTAAAGCTTCCGCAAAAAGGTGACTTTTCATAAAAATTGAGAGCCAAAAAATCTTTTCTTTCGATCATATCCATACCCTTCCATGCATAATTATCCTTTGCCAACGTGAGTTATTTTATACCCAGTCCATTTAAATGTCAAGTGTATAATACTTTATCACAGAGTTTTTTTTGCTATCGCATGTAGTTTTAAAAAACCGAAAATTGTTTTTTTCCAAAATCCGTATACTTGAAGGATTATCTTCAGCTACCGCTGCCACAAGCTTAGTCATGCCAATAAAGCGGCAGACCTCAATCGCTTGGGCTAGCATTTCTGTACCAAAGCCCTGATTTTGAAGTGATGGTCTTATTGAATAGCCTATGTTTCCTAGCACATCTGTATTCTCATTTCGTATATTTACCGTTCCCACTACAATTCCGTCTGATTCTCTGATGTATAAAAAAGTAAACGAGGAATCGTTTGGTGTGGTAGACTTTTCATTTATCAAAGCCTCCGAAGCTGCAGACTGCGCAAAAGCACCCTGCAGACCATTCATGTCAATTCCCCGTTTAGCAAATTCATTTTTGTAGGCTGCATAAGCATCCCTATACTTTACATCAGGTGAAGTCAGAAAGAAAATTTCTTCATTTTCCTGATTATTATTCATTTTTTAATTCTTACTTCCTTTTTTATTGTTATTTGTCAATCTATACATGAATCAATTAATGCCTGCAATTATAATATTAATTTTCTCTATAATCAGTTCTTAGATTAATATTCAAGCAGTAAATCTGTTTGAAGCTAAGCTTTGAATATCTCAGCAAGCTTTTCACATATACATCTATCATGCTTTCAATTGGTTACAGCTACAAGCTTTCCACTTCATCCAGCCATATTGCGGCTGAAGCGTCACTTGGCATTCTCCAGTCACCTCTTGGTGAGAGGCAGACACTTCCGACCTTGACTCCATCCGGCAGACAGCTACGCTTAAACTGCTGAGTAAAAAATCTCCGATAGAAGGTCTTAAGCCACTTTAAAATAGTTTCTTCATCAAAATCATTCTTGAAGGCCGTCACTGCGAGATTATAGATTTTTGAAGGTGAGAAGCCGTAACGAAGCACATAGTATAAGAAGAAATCATGAAGTGAATAAGGTCCTACAACCTCTTCTGTCTTTTGGGCAATTTTGCCTGATTCATCAGGTGGCAAAAGCTCAGGACTTATCGGTGTGTCAATTATATCCTTTAAGATTTCCCTACTGTCTTCAAAGCTCTCACTTTCACTTATTGCCTCAATCATCCATCTTATTAAGGTCTTTGGTATGCTGGCATTTACACCATACATACTCATGTGGTCTGCATTATATGTACACCATCCAAGTGCCAGCTCTGATAAATCACCTGTTCCGACAACAAGACCACCAATTCGACAAGCATAATCCATGAGAACCTGTGTACGCTCTCGTGCCTGAATATTTTCATAGGTTACATTTCTCTCTGTAAGGCTCTGACCAATATCAGAGGCATGAACCGTACAGGCCTGTTTGATATTTATTTCAACCGAGGTTACTCCGAGAGTTTCCATCAGCATTATTGAATTATTGTAGGTTCTGTCAGTCGTACCAAAGCATGGCATCGTAATTCCACAAACATCCGTAAGTGGTCTTTCAAGCTCTTTAATTGCCTGAGTCGTTACTAGAAGTGCAAGCGTTGAATCAAGTCCGCCTGAAACACCGACAACAGGCTTTGCATTAGTTACCTGCAGACGTTTTTTAAGACCTGCAACCTGCATTTCAAAAATGCTCATGCAGCGTTCAAGTCTGTCATTTCGTGAGGATGGGACAAAAGGAAGCTTTTTGACATAGGCAAAGCTGCCGTCACTTCCGAGAAGTCTTTCGGAAGTGATATTTACAATTACGGTCTCAGAGCGGTCTGCATAGCAGGAAGCGCAATCCTTAAAGCTCTTATCCTTAATCCTGTCACCTGAAGACTTGCCATAATCAATGTCTGCTGAAATTATATAATCGGAATCAATTGAATTTTTATTTTCTTTTATTATTGTTCCATTCTCAGCTATTATTGAATGTCCTGAAAAAATCAAATCCTGAGTTGATTCAGTACATCCGGCTGAGGTATAGACATAGCCTGAGAGAGTTCTCGCTGACTGCTGTTTTACAAGCTCACGCCTGTAAGCTCTTTTAGAAATTGTCTCATTGCTTGCAGAAAGGTTAATAAGTATTTCCGCACCATTTAATGCAGCAATTGTACTTGGTGGCAATGGTGTCCAAAGATCTTCACAAAGTTCAATTGCAAAACGGACCTGATTGTTGATGCAGAAAATAAGGTTTGTGCCAACAGGCACAGTGTAGTCTTCCTTGCAATATAAATCCAACTCAGATATTTTAATTTCCGAGAGCCTTAAATCAAGTGCAGATGAGAACCATCTTTTTTCATAAAACTCGTTGTAATTTGGAAGAAAGGTCTTTGGAACTATTCCTTCAAGCTTTCCGGAATGTATTACAAGAGCACAATTGTAAAGCTGACCGCGAAGCTTTATCGGCGCGCCAATAATAATGATTGAATTCATGGTTTTGCTCACCATGAGGATTCTTGAGACTGCTTCTCCGGCTTTTTCAATCAGTGTATCCTGTAAAAATAAGTCCTGACAGGTGTAACCTGTAACTGACAATTCCGGAAAAACAACTATATCAGAGGACAGCTTTTCTGCCTCCTGAAGCTTTCCACAAATTTCCTGAGTATTAAAATCAGTATTTGCAACTGATATGTCCGGTACTGCCGAGGTTACTCTAATATAGTCAAACATGCTAATCACCAAACCTTTCCAACAAATAATATAACTACAAGATGATAACTATGTCAACATAAAAACAGCGAAGCTTTAATGAAAGTCATTTTTGCAAATATACTTTTAAGCTTCGCTGTCAGCTTATACGATTTATATTTTTTCTCACATAAGAAATCAATGATTATTCTGTAAAATGTTTATTTTGCAAAACGGTTTAAGCTCATTAAGCTTAAAGTCTCTACATGGTTAAGGTTGAAAACCGTTTTAGAAGCCGAGTCCCTTAGGGTCATTGGATCTCTTAATTGCATTTTCTTTGGTTATTACACCTAACTGTACCAGCTTCTTGAGTTCCATGTTGAGGGTATGCATTCCATCCTTGATACCTGTCTGAAGCTGTGAGTCAATCTGGAAGGTCTTTGCCGATCTGATGAGATTACAGATAGCATCTGTACCTACAAGAATTTCTGTTGCTGCCACACGTCCATTACCATCTGCCCTAGGAATAAGGTTCTGAGTAACAACACCCTGGATTACGGCTGCAAGCTGGGTACGAATCTGGTTCTGGCTGTGAGGTGGGAATACATCGATAATTCTGTCGATTGTATCTGCTGCACCTGTTGTATGAAGTGTAGACATAACAAGATGTCCTGTTTCAGCTGCAGTAATCGCAGATGAAATTGTCTCGAAGTCACGCATTTCTCCTACGAGAATTACATCCGGGTCCTCACGAAGTGCGGATCTGAGTGCACCGGCAAAGCTGTCTACATCACGACCGATTTCACGCTGGTGAATTGTAGATTTACCTGGCTTATATACATATTCAATTGGATCTTCGATTGTTAAAATGTGCTCTGCACGAGTACGGTTGATATAGTCAATCATGGCTGCGAGTGTGGTTGATTTACCACTACCTGTTGGTCCTGTTACGAGAACAAGTCCTCTTGGCTTATCAGCAAGTGTCTTAATTACAGGTGGCAGCTTCAGACTTTCAAGAGTTGGAACTGAGCTTCCCATGATACGCAGACAGGCTGCATGAGAGCCTCTCTGATGATATACATTGACACGACATCTGATTGGAATAGGTGTATCGGTTTCGTATGAGAAATCCACATCATGACCACTAAGATAGGTTTTCTGCTGACCTTCATCCAAAAGCTCTAAAATAATATTGTCGATTTCTTCGCGAGAATATGGCAAATCCTGCTTTTCGAGGACACCATATCGTCTCATTGCGATTTCTCCCTCCTGAGTTATATGTATATCGGAACAGTCATTGTCCTTTGCCATACATATAATCTTGTCTGCTTCACTTGAAAAAATTCTTTCGTCCATAAGTTTTTCCCCCCATTTTCACAAAAGGCTTCACACACGTCCTACATGTATGAAGCCATTTATATTTTATTTTTAGAAAAGCCTTTTTATCGACTAAAAAAACAGCTTTGCTGTTCACTAATGATTCTAATTAAGCTTATTGACTTTTCTCTTATATAGCATAACTATGCTTTGGTACCTGTAACCTCTTCAACAGGAACTACTGATGTACAGAAAGCACACTTTGTTGCTTCAATATTGATTTCGCTCTTGCAGAAAGGACATACCTTTGTGGTAGGTGCAGCCTCTTCTTCCGGCTTCTTTCTAAGATTTGTAAGAGTATTAACAAACTTAAGAACGAGGAAGAGAATAAATGCCTGCATAAGGAAGTTAATAACTGCACTTACAAAATCGCCATAAGCGAGATACTGTCCTGAACCCCACAATGGAATTTTGCCGGCCCATTCTTCATCAACTCCACCACCACAGATTGCATTAATAAGTGGATTGATAAAATCATCCGTAAATGCAGTGATGATTGCACTAAAAGCAGCACCGATGATAATACCAACAGCCATGCTTACAACATTACCTTTTAGCGCGAATTCTTTAAATTCGTTAAAAAAAGCTTTTAACTTTTCTTTCATGATGTTTCTCCTTTATCAGTAAAAATAAATTTGCCTTTTCAAGTAAAAAATGAAACCCGATACCTGAAATTAGTTAATATAACTATACAATTATTTACTTGATTTTGCAAGATATTTAGTGCATTTTGTAGAATTTTTTTAACCATTTTTGTACAACCGGCATTGATGTTCTAAGCTTTTAAACCCTTTACTGTGCAAACTGGCTGTTATAGAGGTTTGCATAAAAGCCACCTTTTCCTAAGAGCTCTTCATGGTTGCCGGTTTCAATGATTTTTCCATCCTTCATTACAAGTATCATATCTGCATTCTGAATAGTTGAAAGTCTGTGAGCTACGATAAAACTGGTTCTTCCTTCCATAAGCTTTGCGAAAGCATTCTGAATTTTTTGCTCGGTACGGGTATCAATGGATGACGTTGCCTCATCAAGAATGAGCATTGGTGGCAGACAAAGCATAATTCTGGCTATGCAAAGCAGCTGCTTCTGACCTTGACTAAGGCTTCCTCCTCCTTCTTCCATAAAGGTGTCATAGCCATTTTCCAGTCTTCTGATAAAGCTGTCAGCATGAGCTGCCTTTGCAGCCTTAATTATTTCTTCATCAGTTGCATCCGGTTTTCCCATTGCTATATTTTCACGAACTGTACCTGAGGCAAGCCAGGTATCCTGTAAAACCATTCCATAAAAGGAGCGAAGGTTATTTCTTGAAACCGTCTTTATCTCTGTGCCATCAACACTAATCGTACCTGAATTAGTATCATAAAATCTCATGAGCAGATTTATAAGGGTAGTTTTACCACAGCCTGTAGGACCTACGATTGCAATTCTCATGCCCGGCTTTGCATGAAGATTAAAGTTTTCAATAAGCTTCTTTTCCGGCGTATATGAGAAATAAACATTTTCAATATCTATTTTACCGGCAACATTTTCGAGTCGGTTAACTTCTCCTTCAGTGCTTTCGTCCTCCTGTTCAAGAATTTCAAAAATTCTTGATGCGCAGGTGAGCGCACCTGTAAGCTCTGTTACTACACCACTTATTTCATTGAATGGCTTTGCATACTGGTTTGAATAGCTGAGTGCAATACTCATTCCACCTATCGTCAGGCTTTTTCCAATTACAGAATAGGAGCCTACAAGAGCAACTCCTGCATATATGATTGCATTTATAAATCTTGTAGATGGATTTACGAGAGATGAAAAGAAGGTAGCCTTTAAAGAGCATTTTTTCAGTCTTTCATTTATTTCATCAAAATCATCTACCGCCCTGTCTTCATAGCAATATGCCTTTACAAGCTTTGAATTTCCAATCATCTCGTCAATGTAAGAGGTCTGTTCTGCTCTCGTTTTGCTCTGTATCATGAACATGCTGTGAGTATTTTTTGCAATGAAGCCTGCAATAAATAATGATATTGGAGTCAGAAGTACAACCATAAGAGCTATCTTCGGACTAATTGTGATAAGGAAGAAAAGAGTTCCTAAAATTGTGATAATTCCTGTAAAGAGCTGAGTAAAGCCAAGTAAAAGGCCGTCTGCGAAGGTGTCAACATCTGAAATAACTCTGTTAACAACATCTCCGGTCTGAGTTTTATCAAAATAGCTTATTGGAAGTCTTTCAAGCTTAGCTATCGCATCACGTCTAATGTCGCTGACTGTTTTGTATGTGATTCTGTTATTTATCAGATTCATCAGCCAGTTTGTAATTGAAGATATTACTACAAGCACTGCCACATAAAGCATTGTGTGTACAATAGCCTCCAGGTCAACCTGTCCAACGCCGACAATGTAGTCAATTGCCCGTCCGATAAGAATTGGCGCATAAAGAGAGGCTGCCGTAGAAATGAGTGCAAATATCAGTGATACCAGCATCCAATATTTAGAAGCCTTTAAATATGTTAAAACCTTTTTAAAAGTATTTTTTTGAGTTTCGTCTAATTTTTTCATTTTCCCACCTGTCTCCATATTATTTGCAGAATATAATATGAGCCTTATCTGAATCTGTATTAATGCTATTATCAGGCATTAATGCTGTTTTAAGCTTTGATTCAAATACTAGAGTTAATATTTAATGCCACCTTGCAGCTCAAAAAAAGCTAACGCTTTTGGTGGACATTTACTTCTGTGAATTATATATTTCTCTGTAGGTTTCATTTGTGCTAAGAAGCTCCTCATGAGTTCCGATTCCCGATACTCTGCCGTCATCCAGCACCACTATTTTGTCTGCATGAGCAACAGATGAGGTTCTCTGACTTACAATAAAAGTAACCGGCTTTGGATTAAGCTCCTTTATTGCCTTTCTAAGTGCAGCATCAGTTGCATAATCAAGTGCCGATGCTGAATCATCGAGAATAAGAATGTCAGGTTTTTTAACAAGTGCTCTGGCTATGCTTATACGCTGCTTCTGTCCTCCGCTGACATTGCCACCGCCCTCACTTATCTCTCTGTCAAGATTTGCTTTTGACTGGCCGGCTTCTGTCAGAAAGCCTGAAGCCTGAGCCAGGGTGAGAGAATTTTGCATCAGTTCTTCTCCGGCAGCTTCATTTGCAAACTGAAGATTAGTTCGTACATTGCCCTTGAAAAGAACGGCTTTTTGCATAACTATGCCTATTCTGTCACGAAGCTCTTTAAGCTTTAATTCCTTTACATCATTTCCAAATACTCTGACAACGCCCTCCGTAACATCATAAAATCTTGGAATAAGGCTTACCAGTGTCGTCTTACCTGAACCGGTTCCTCCGATAATACCAACGGTTTCTCCCGGATATACCTTCAGATTAACATCAGTAAGTGCCTCATCTGCATTACCATGATAAGAAATTGAAGCATGTTCAAATTCAACTACAGGCTTATCAGCCTCCGTCTCATAGACTACTGAAAGTCTACCATCTTCCATGCCAGGTTTGATGTCAAGCACATCTGCAACACGATTTGCACAGGCAAGACTTTTTGTAATTGTAATTATGAGATTGGCAAGCTTTACCAGCTCGACAAGAATCTGTGACATGTAATTATAGAGTGCTACTGTTGTACCAACTCCAATGCTTCCCACATTTACTCTTACACCACAGGTATAAATAAGGAAAATAATTGCGAAATTAATGATTACGGTTGTGAATGGATTAGTCAAAGCCGAGATGCTTCCGACCTTTTGTTGAAGGCTCTTGAGCTCTTCATTTGCCAAATTAAATTTAGTCTGCTCTGCCTCTTCATTTCTGAAGGCTCTGATTACTCGTACTCCATTGACATTTTCTCTGGTAAGTCCGAGGACTCTATCGAGTTTTTTCTGAACCTGTTTGTAACGTGGAATCGTATAACCTATAATTGCAAAAATAACAATTGCAAGGATTGGAATTACAATAACGAATATAATGGCTGCCTGAACATCTCTGGTAAAGGCCATTATCATTGCACCAAGTACAACGACAGGTGAACGAAGCAAAAGACGAAGTGCCATGTTGACACCGGTCTGAACCTGATTGAGGTCACTTGTAATTCTGGTAATCATTGTGCTTGTGCCAAGTGTATCGACATCCTTAAAGGAAAGCGTCTGAAGATGGCTAAATACTGCACTTCTGACATCTCCGGCAAATCCAACCGCAGCTTTTGCAGAAAAATACTGAGCGGTTACTGAAGCCGTAAACCCGAGAAGGCCAAGACCAGCCATAATTGCTATCATTTTAAGGCAATAGGCTTTGTCTCCATTACCAATTCCCACATCAATTATTCTGGCTACAACCAGAGGAATAACTAATTCCAGCAACACTTCAAAGAGCTTTAAGCCACTGCCAAGTGCTGCTGCAACACTATATTTTTTAAAGTATTTTAAAAGTCTGTTCACTTTTTCTCCCCAGCTTTCAAAAATTTTGTCGAACTAAATATATTTTTAACCTTATCTGAAAAGTCTCCGATTCTTAAGTGGAGCTCCATCTATTAAGACCGAGACTTTTAACAATCTAATTTCCTGCTTAAAGCTTTTATCAATCTGTAATTTTAAATGAATCTACCATTTTATCTATTTCTTCCTGATGAGCCTTATCTGCCTGTGTCTGAATAATCAGGTAATTGTCATTATAATTTATATAGTAAAGATATACATAGCCACCACTTTCTGAAACATAGTCAACGAAAATGGCAGGATAAGCTTCACTTCCGACGGTCGTATTCATAAAAGCCAAATCAGTTCCATCGGTATTATTGACAATATCAAGTGTATCCTGTAAATCCTGAGTCGGATCATAGGTGGCAACATAAACATAACAGTCACAATCGGCTGAATCCAAATCAATTATTTGATACATATCAATACTACTGTTGCTTGATAAAAACTCGTACTTCCTTGTATTGTAAGTAAGAGTGTAACCAAAGCTTCCGGTAGCATTTCTGTAGCCTGACTTTTCATAAAGAATATAAATAAAGGTTCCAGCAGCCACTATAAGGATAACGACAAGGATTATTATCAAAAGAGTAAGCTTTGGACTCACCTGTTTTCTTTCCTTACGCTCTGTGGCTGATTGTTCTTTTTCAGAAATTAATTTTGAACTCATAATTTCTCCATTACAATTTATTTATCTATTTCAACGGTGGCAAAAATCTCTCCCGTCTCTGACTTTAATGAGATTATTTCTACTGTCTCCAGCTCATATCTGACAGGCAGAATTTTGTCTCCCAAATGAGCCTGTGTCTTATATTCTGCCCTAAAGTTTTTGATTCTACCGGTGGATTTTCTATATTCCATGGCAATTTTCACATATTGTCCGTTATTGACATGGCCCAGAGAATCAAGATGGTGCTTTTCAACATAAATCGGCGAAAGCTCCTCACCGCCCTCCTTTGGCAGCAAAATCTTTCTTGGCTTATAATTCATTGGAAGCTTCTCATCTTCTTCATAAGAGGAGCTGATTTCAGGTGGAACCTTTACCGGTTTAAGTGCCTGCATATCAATAAAGGTCCAAATACAGTTACCCCTAACCAGTGTCTTACCAAGTTCATCAGTCATCAGACAATTTCTCGACCCCATAAAGCCTTTAAATTCATAGGGATAAGTAGAAATTCTAATTTTTTCTCCGAAGGCAGGATAACGCTCTATTTCAAGCTGCCACGAGCAGAGCACCCATGCGCGTTCTCTTCCACGAAGCGTAGAAACTCCTACACCAACATCTTCAGAATGAAAAATTGCAGCATCCTGAAAATAGTCAATTATACCGGGAAGTGTGAGTAATTCTTCACTGTCCGTCTCACTGTATCTTATTCTTCCATCAAAGCCATACATTTATTTTACCTCTTTTTTGATAACCTAATGTCTATTAACAATTAGCTTTAATCAAGCTTCTGTCTAAGGAATATAGCCACTCATCAAACCATGCGGTTACCCCCTTAGCATTATAATTAAGATTGTTGCCCCAGAGCATATAATCATAAAGTGACCATTCTGCAACCTTAAGCTCTTCTTTATAATATTCACTAATATCATCATTAAGATAAACCACTCTACAAAGCTTGTGTATTTGATCTATCTGTCTATTTAAGTTATTCTTAAGTTGTTCATCTGTTTTTCTCTTTTTATATTTTTTATAGATATCCAGACAATGGATTACCTCACCCTGTATATCTATAAATTGCCTATACAGCGGAACCTGAAACCTACTGCTCAGCATATCAGAATCAGATAATTCAGGAACATCATTATAAGCATTATCCTGCTTCAAATAATCTTTCAAAGAAATTTTTTCCATAATAAATCCTTTACAGTTTAATCCATGAAAACAAGGTGGCATTTATCATAGCTATGGTAGCTTTATCAGTTATGATTCTGGGATTGCCTGAAGCATTTCCCTTTTTCAACAGCTTCGACCAAAAAGACTGCTTTGACCTGTTAATTTCTAAATTTTTATCAATATTCAGGGTAGACTCATAAATTATACTTCCATCCCTATAAATATTTCCACCATATAAATTAGTTTCATCATTTCCAAAAAATGCCTTAGCAGAGGCATGAATATCCATTCCGACTGCAACCCTGTTTGTAGCCTTATCAACTACAAACTTGACAAAGTCCGGATAAAATCTTGGTTCAAGATTGTTTAACCAGTTCAAATCAACATTTTCCGTTAAAACCATTCCTCTTACATCAACCTTCATATACCACCTCTTAGTCTCTTACTCTTCAACTGCCGATGAGAGTATTAAGTCAGTTACTATATCGTAAGCCATCATTTGCTTAATATCATCAATTCCCATGAGTGATTCAAAGTCAGACTGATTTGAGTAACCGGCCTCTTCCATATATTCACTAACCTTTGAATTGTAGGTATCATCATCAATGGTGATTCCTTCTTCTTCGATTATAGCATCATAAATTGTCTGTTCAACAACCACATCCTCAGAATAAGATTTACAGTAATCATAAAAATCCTGAAGGGTACCATAGCCATAAGCTGTCGTAACGAGCTCAGTTAAATCAATTCCAAGATAATCTGCATAGCTCTGATAATATTCTGTCATTTCATCATAAGCATCAGTAACAGCATCATCATCTATGTTAAGCTCACAGCCTGCCACAAGCTCATCCCAAATCTGCTTCCAATCCTCTTCACTGGCAGCAGACTCCTTCTGCGAATACAAGGTATCATAGACATAGGATTTATAATCATCAATCGTAGTATAAGCTCCATCAGAAATACTGCTACAGTAATCATCGGTAAGTTCATCCGTTATGTCAACTACCGAGTCAATAGTCACTACGAGAGTTACTTCATTTCCTGCAAGCTTGCTCTTTGAATAGTCCTCAGGCAAGGTCACATTAGCTTCAACAGTTGAGCCTACCAGCGAGCCCGCTATCTGGTCTTCAAAGTCATCTCCCAGTACGCCGCTGCCTGAAACGTAGATAAGCTCTACCTCTTCTTCGTAGGTGATGTCATTCATTCGTGAGGAATAAACTAATTTTAGTGAATCAGAGGCTTCCACTGCCGTATTATCTCTTGAATAGTCGATGGTATAGTTAGGATTTTTATCAAGGACATCATCAATATAAGCTTCAACGTCTTCATCCGTTACTTCAAAGGTGGTCTTTGTATAGGTAAGGCCTTTGTACTTGCCAAGTACGACATCATTGTCATAGCCCAATTCATTTCCGGAAATTGTGATTCCATTTTCCTGCTTTTTTTTATTTTTTGCATTATAAATAAGGGCAGCTGCCAGAAAACAAAGTACAAGAAGAATAATAATTGAAATTATGATTATTATTCTTCTTTTTTTCTTTTTCTCCTGAGCCTGTATTTTTTCAAGCTTAGCCTGCTTTGCCTGTGAAGCCTTGGTTCTCTTCGAGGCATCTGACATAATAGGTCCTCCTTAAGGTTAAAAATAGGGGACATGCCCGCGGCCACATCCCCTTCAATAAATCAATATTGTAATATTTATGCAGGATTAACTGCACCGTCTGCTTCCACAGGTGTCTCTGAAGCTTCTTTCTTAGCTTCTGCTCTCTGCTTAGCAACCCAAGCATCTTTTCTGGCTTCAATCATATCATTTTCAACAAGCTCCCACTGATACTGCTTCTTTTCAAGGGCAACCTCAGTGCCTGTATATTCTGACATAAATTCATCATAATCAGCCTTTACTTTGTTGTACTCAGCTTCCTTTGCATCCATCTTTGAAGTCATTGCCTTAAACTTAAGGAAATTAATAAACTTAAGAATAATTGCAACAGCAAAAATAGCACCGGATGGAAGCATCATAAAGTCGATAATCTTATCTGTAAGTGCAAGATAAGCAATTACAACGAAAGCTATGCCTGAAACTATTAACAGATAATTACCATTGGCACTCTGACGGGTATATTTATACTTATAGTCGTCATGATCTGCTTTAACAGACTCGTACTTTGCGGTAATCGCTGCCTTCTCATCAACCTTATTCTGAAGCTCTTCATTAAGAGCGTCAATATCTGCTTCGGTCTCTGCTATTCTCTTTCTAATTTCTTCCATATTCTCATTGTCTAATAAAATATCACTCATGATTAATCCTCCTAGTGGGTATCAGGGCACAAAAGCCCTTACCCTAATAGAATACTTAAAAACTTAGAATATGTCAACCATTTAAGCGCCATTTTTCAATCTTTTTTGTTCACTTTGACTATATACTACATTGAAAAATGATATTTTTACCGCTTTCTTACACTGACCTCTCCTGATGATAACACTCCGGTAGAGCCATTTTCATATTTTACGACCAGATGACATTCATCATCAATTGACAAGGCTATTGCTCTGACTCTTTTCCCTGGTTCAAAAATATTGTCAATCACATCAATTTCCTCACCGACAATACAGGAACGTTTTTTGTACTCTTCAAGAAAGGTCTTTTCATTAATTGAGTTATAATATTCATAAAAGTAATCCGTAATGGCAGCTACCAGCTTATTTTTAATACCCTCCGGCACTTCTCCATGACGATAAAGCGCTCCTGCCACATTTTTTATATCATCAGGATAACCATCCTCCGGTTCCTCTACGTTAATTCCTATTCCAACAATTGCATATTCGAGTCCTCCGGTTTCGAAATTGACAACTGCTTCTGTTAAAATTCCGCAAGCCTTTCTCGAATTTACAATAATATCATTTACCCATTTTATCTTAGCTGAAATGCCGCAGACATCCTCAATTGCCCTGGCTGTGGCTGCTGCTATAGATGTTGTAAGATAAAGCGCCTCACTGGCACTTATCTGCGGATGCAAAAGATAGCTCATGTAAATCCCACCGGACGCAGGAGAATGGAAGCTTCGCCCCATTCTTCCTCTTCCTTCAGTCTGCTCATTAGCTATCAGCAGGTGGTCATGAGTGGCATATGATGAAGAATGCTCCTTTAGAAAGGTATTAGTCGAGGATATAGAATCCTTTACCTCAAGAGTAAGGGTTTCCGGCGCATTTTCCAAACCGATGCGTATAACTCCGGCATTAAGTACATCCGGCAAAGCTCCCAGCTGATAGCCTCTGTTAGTAACTGCATTAATGTCATAGCCCTCTGCCTGAAGCTGCTTAACAGCCTTCCATACAGCATTTCTAGAAATTCCCAATTTCTCAGCAAGCTGTTCTCCGGACAGATAAGTGTCCCTATTACTTAAAAGCTGTCCAAGAATATTATCCTTTAATTTCATGATCTTCCCTCTATCTTTTTAAATTAGGTGTCATTGCGAGATATAATTTTCCAGCAAAAATTTATTTCAAATAATATCTCCTTGTTTTTTTCTCTCCTTTTACTTCCAGCAACCCATCATTCACCATTCCATTCAGAACACGCTTAGTTGTAGAATCCGCTAATGATAATAATTCACGTGCCTCTTTATTACTTACAGAACCATTGTTCTTTACATATTTGATAATTATATTTTGTCTGTCAGCTTTTATCGGCTTTTTATCGGCTTTTTTTATCGGCTTTTTTATCGGCTTTTTTATCGGCTTTTTTTCAGTTTTTTCATTTAAGCGATAAAAGCAAACTACAAATCCGGATTTTAGCTTTTTAAACTCAACTTTCACACCTGCTGCTTTACAAGTTTCAGCAATTCTCCTTAACCCTGTACCAAAACTTTCAACCTCTTTGGAATAGTACAACAACCTTGCAATTCTAGGATTTCTACGGATTGGTCGCTCTGGTCTGTCTATAAAATCCTGTGGTTCGTATCCTTCTGGGAATGCACCTGGATTATATATTTCTATACGATCCTTATAAATGGCCACCTCATTACTTTGCCCATTTTCGTAATCCTTATGGCAAAAAGAATTGAGGAGAGCCTCTCGTATGGCATCCACCGGAATTTCTGGGATTTCTGTACGCTGCAAATCCCCTGTGAATTCGACTTTCCAGTGAATATTACTTTTTATATAATTCTCAGCGATATCCACAAGATTAAGCACTGGTCCATGATATCGCTGGATGTCATTAAATGTTGTCCTTTCCGTTGTTGCAAAAATAGCCATTTGAATATCCTGTAACAAATCATCCGCAAATAATGCTTTCCCTGCATTAATAAGACATTCGCCTTCTGAAAGTTCCAGTTGATTCAATACGGTTTTCTTATCAGTATATTCTATTGCAATTCTGCCCACCGAATGTGCCTGATTTGTGTATTTCTGCAGTAAAGCTTCATTTACATCATCTATTGTTTTATTTGAAATACGATTTTCCCATCTATTTTCCTCTTTATCTGTTCTTCTAATAAATTCTGCCAGTTCTTGAGAGGACATTGTAAGATCTTCATCAGCAACACGAATTTTAGCTACTCCATAAGCAAAATATGGAGCTTGGTTACCCTCAAATTTCACATAGATGCAGTCCTTTCCCTCAATGTTAACTTTTTGGATTTCGGGATATATCTTTGGTTCAATAAAATTCCCAATTTTTTGGCTGACTTCTCGCAATGATTCCTCGGTAACTATCTGACCAATTACCATGCCATCTTTTCTAACACCAAAATATAATTCCCCATGCTGGTGCTTATTCAAAATTGCGCAAATTGAGTTCATAGCCTCTTTCAACTCGCCTGTAGATTTCTTAAACTCTAATATTTCTGTTTCTATACCTAAGCCCAATGCCACACCCTCTTTCCCAAGATATTATCAAACAACTTTTATTTAACGCAATAATTGGCTACCTGGCATGCTATGATGCTCATCGTGAGTGCTTCGTGCAAGAGTCGCTTAGCCTGCCCTACTGCCGTCCTTACTATAGTAAGCTTGTATTGTTTACTGCATATACGCAATTGCAAGCACTTCAAACTTGAGGTCTTCGTAGCCTTCTT
>CAZVBH010000024.1:0-27503 GCA_964625275.1 uncultured Lachnoclostridium sp. | reverse complement strand
GACCTGATTCCTTTACACCGAGGTCTTCAAGGAACATTGCCTTTTCATCATCGTCGAGTTCTGCTATTTCTGCTTCTATTTCTGCACTGATTACGAAGGCCTCTGCTCCGTCCTTTGCTGCATATTCACGCACCTTTGCCACATTTTCATTGGATGCGCCATCATCTGCAAGGTCATCTTCTTTTACATTTGCTGCAAAGATTACCTTCTTTGAAGTGAGAAGATCATAGCTCTTCAAAAGCAGTGCTTCTTCATCATCCTCCGGTTCATAGGTCTTAGCCTGATTGCCTTCTTCTAGAATTGCCTTGAGCTTCATGCAGAGGTCATACTCTTTTGCGAGTGCTTTATCATTTGCCTTGCCTTTACTTACTCTTGCTATTCTTCTTTCAATCATGTCAAGGTCAGAGAAAATAAGCTCAAGTGTGATTGTTTCGATATCTCTGATTGGATCTATGCTGCCATCTACATGAGTGATATTGTCATCCTCGAAGCATCTTACTACATGTACGATTGCATCACATTCTCTAATATGTGAGAGGAACTGGTTTCCGAGTCCTTCACCCTTACTTGCACCCTTTACAAGTCCTGCAATATCGACAAATTCAATAACCGCCGGTACTATTTTCTCAGAGTTATACATTTCTCCAAGTACGTCAAGTCTTTTGTCAGGTACTGTTACTACACCTACGTTTGGATCAATTGTGCAGAAAGGATAGTTTGCCATCTCTGCTCCCGCTTTTGTAAGTGAGTTAAAAAGTGTGCTTTTGCCTACATTGGGAAGGCCAACGATTCCGAGTTTCATGTTTTTTATATCTCCTTTATTTTCCCTATATTTACTAATGCTGAAAAGTCATTCTCATTTCAGAAGAGTACAACCATGTTAAAGCAGGTGCCCATACTTTAGAAGTTTGAACTTTTCAGATAAGGTTAAATCCTATTTATGCTCTAAAAAGAGTCCGACACAACGTATATAGCTTACCACATACCGGACTCTTTTTCAACTTATTTCGATTTTCGACTGATTCTCGTCACTGCATTGGCTTTCTCGTCATTTCAATCTTTGATGACGAGAAAGCTATCAATACAAAAATAAAGCGGACGTCTAACTGCGCCGATTTCCTCATCATTCATATAACGAGTTTATTGTGAGTAATAATAGATTTTCATCTGTTATATTTTTATACCAGTCTGTATAGCCTGATAAGGAAAATAAAATATATTTTGAAATCTTATATTTTGAGGAAATTAGTTTTCCTCTTCTAAGAAGCGTATCATAAATTGATTTATCAATTTTTTCATTTTTAAATTTACATTCACCAATAACAGCTCTTTTATCAACCTCCGACAATGCAACTACATCAATATCTGCAGTTTGACTTCTAGCTTCTTCATTCTCATTTTTGATATTTTCTACTCCCCACCAAGTACCAACGGAAGTGATAAAGCATCCGTACTCACCACTTATTCCATGCATCAAGGTGTAATATCGGCACATTTCTTCAAAAACAGCTCCCATATAAGAATGCACAATTGGCTTCACTACTTTTTTGTAATAAACCTCTCCTTGTCCTATTTCTATTACACTAGTGGCCTTAGGAATGAACTCATACCAAAATTTAAACATAAAATCTTTTAATACATATTGAGTTTTCTTTTTATTTTTCTCTTCAGTAATACATTTTTTCTTCTCTATCAAACCAACATTAATTAATTTGTCTAACGAATATAGGACTGTCTGTTCTTTTTCTCCAATTTTTGAGGCTATAATGTTAAGCGTATTTTCTCCGGCTGCTATCTGTTCAACAATATTATTTACAAGTGATATATCCGAGAACTCCTGTGTTAAAAGATTTCTTGTCTCATCATATAAATAGCCGTCTGTCCTAAAGAATAATCTAATTATATTGTCATCGATGGTCTGATTAGGATTAATCATCGCCAGATATTTGGCAACTCCTCCTGTAATTCCATAACAAATTGCTTTATCTTCATTTGAATAAGCCGGTACAAACTTTGCCGCATCCAAGTAATTGAATGCTTCCAGTTTGATTTGTGAATCGCGTCTTCCAAACAACGGGCTTTTTTCACTCAACACCTTATTTTCCATAAAGCTAAGCGAGGAACCACATAATATCACTTTAAGATTTTTATCATTCCACACCCTGTCTATATATTTCTGCAATATGGACAGAAGTGCCTCATCTTTTTCAGCCCAATAAGGCAATTCATCAATAACTAAAATAAGCTTATCGTGTCCTATATTTTTATCAATGAAATCAAAAGCAGCCTCTGTCGTACTAAAACTGATATTATTAACTCCCGGCATAAACAAATCCAGTACCTGTTTTGAAAACAATTCTAGATTTCTATTTTTTCCCACCTTTGTGGCAGTATAAAAAATAGACTTTTTATCTTTGACAAATTCAGCTATAAGAGTAGACTTTCCAATACGCCTACGTCCATATATTACTGTCATACCAATTCCATCTTTATCATAAAATTCTTTTAATGATTCAAGTTCTCGCTCTCTGCCTATAAACATAGTAATCACCTCGTTTTAGTTCAAATTAATTTTAACAAAATTGATTTGAACTAATTATATAGTAAATTGATACGCTTTGCAATGCTTTTTTCATTATTTTAGCGAGTCTATATTTGATTCATAGCGTTGTCATCATCTAATACATGCCTATACATTTTTTCAACATCTTCATTCATATTAATTGGAACTAATTTGATTTCTGGATGCTGTCTTGCAAAAATTGCAAATATTTGATGGGCAAAGCCCTGCCCCATCCACTCTATATTTTCAAAATCAATTATAACTTCTTTGAACTGTTCCAGTCGATTACAAACCCTTTTCGCCTGAGACCTCGAGACCGGAGATGTTTCAAATATATTTTTCATTGGAATTTTGGTTTTTGTAAATCCGCTGTCAATATTTGCATATAAATCAAATATCTCTTGTGGCTTTTTGTGTGAAAAATTTGATAAGCTCATTATAACACTGGTTCCGTTAGTATTTTCTGCCACCATAGTGCTTATTCTGCTATTATCATATTTATTGTTTGTAAATATTTTGCCGCTCGAAACAATATAAAAATCATCCATTAATTTTGAACTAAAGAAAATACCTTCACCTGAATGATTTTGAGAATCTGTTGTCAATTTTCCTTTAAATAATTCGCATATAGCATCTTCAAGCGTGGCTAAGCCAAAATATTTTCTGATTTTTTCAAAAATACCAATTCCATCATCAATTATTGAAGCGCTGGTTTTCAAGTAATTCTGTTCTATTATAATTTCAACATTTTCAGCAGACGAATGATCCATTACATTATTTATCATTTCACTAAATGCATAACTCCAAATAGACTTAACATTCACAGCAAAATTTGAAATATGTTGTTCTAAACATAAATCAAATGCTAATGTATCTGTATTTAAATCGCCATTAGAACGTTTCAAATCATATTTATACCGTTTAGTATTAAGCTCATAATAACCTCTCTTTACTCTTTTAATTATACCATTTTCAACCAGCTCATTAATATAGTTATGCACCGTATTCTGATTAATTTCAAAGGCTTGAGATACTGTTTTTGAAACACTTTCGTCTCCTTGCTCTATTTTTTCAAGTATATACATAATAATTGTATGTTTTTTTTCAGAATTAAACTTCATTATTAAGTACCTCCTTGCCTTTATGATATTATTATATTTCTTTTTTGTCAATATAATTCGCTTTGTTTATCATAGTTATTCGTCATAAACAATTATTTATTCGTTTTTAATTGTTTTATAACGAATAACGTTCAAAGCGGATATTCTGGGTCCGCTTCGCTACTTGCTCATAACCTTCTTTTGCTTGAGCCAAGCTTCAGCCTTCTTCTATAGAAAAAAACACCGGCAAAATGCCGGTGTTTCTCTTTACTTATTGATTGTAATGCTTTAAATCCGGAAGTTCATCCAGAGTTAGAATTCGTTCACTTTCGTATGCTTTTACGAGCATATCTTTTTCGGTATACTGCTCTGTGAGATTAATGCCATCACCTAGTGTATAAGGTTCAGCCCAGGTTCCCCAGAATAGCCATCTTGCATTATCACGCATTACCAAGTCCGGATCCATGACAGTGCCATTTTCGGAGAGTGCCACTAGCTTAGTCTCTGTAGGTGTTGTTACTGATTCTGCAAAGGTTGCTGAATAACTGTTGTAGTCATGCTCTCCTGCATAAATATCGTAGGCAACAATATCTACAACATCATCTCCAGGATACCAATTTGGATTTTGTCCATTCCACATCCAAATCAGGTTAGTGAGATTGTGCTCGTTAGTCATCTTATCATACATTGTTCTATAAAGAGCTATGTAACTTTCAGGCTCGCAATCACCCCACCAAAACCAGCCTCCTGAGGCTTCGTGAAGTGGTCTCCAGATTACAGGAACTCCCGCATCTCTTAAAACCTCCAGCTCAGTTGCTATTTTATCAATATCTGCCATGAGCATTTCGTAGCCTGCTTCATCTTTTCCATTCATTATGTCATCAAGGTCAATGCTGCTGGATTCTTTATAAAAGGAGCTGTACCAATTTTTTCCACTTGGAACATAGAGTGCAGGTGAAGTCCAATGCCAGCACATCTGAACAATTCCGCCATGGTCTATGTACCAGTCATAGGCATACTCTATTGATGAACCTGTTGTGCCATTTTCTTCACTGTAAAGTCCATAAGCTGACATATCAAGACCAAGAACCGCAAAATTTTCACTGGTAGCTTCTTCTATAGCTGCATATTCCAGACTGATTACACCTTTATCTGCATAATTGCCGGTAAGTGAATATTTTCCGTAGATATCGCAGAGGAAGTTATAAAGCATGACTGTTCTTTCATCTGCATTTGGATTTGAAAGAGAACAGGTTACATTATAAGTATCCTCGGTAATTGTTGTGCTTTTGCTGATTTCAAAATAATCATAATCAATATAGCCCCAATATGGAACAAGCGAAATTGTATGTGTTCCTGCCTCCAGATAAAGATTATCAAGGATATTGTCAACTAACTGAGAATTCGAATTACACACAATATAGCCTGCGCTTTCACCGTCTATATAAAGATAGTCTGTTCGTCCTTCACCTTCACATCGGCCGGGCACATTAATTTTGTAGAAACCTGTATCATCTAATTCAATTTCAAAGCTGATATAGCTTTCTTCTCCCTGTCCCTGACCATTTACATAGCTTCCACCGGAAAAGCTTTCATCTTCATAAGCAATTACATTTTCTCCCAGTATACCGTCTTCTGCCTCAATATGAATCATAAAATCATCAGCTACATCATTTGAGGTCAAGGGATAATCGGACAAATCCAAATTGTCATTATATTCAGTTCTTGCAATTCCATGCTCATAATCATCCAGTACAAGATAGCCCTCTTCATCATAAACATCTGCAAAAGGAGATGTATATGTAGTTGAGGCATTAGCTGCTGTCGTAGGAGTTGCTGAATTATCAGCATCAGGTGCAGGAGTTACGTCAGCATTACCATTTGAAGTCCCACAGGCACTAAGCAGCATAGACTGTGTAAGCAGTAAAGCCACTAAAGCTCTAAAGTTTTTTCTTTTCATAGGTTTATTCACCTGATACAAGAAGTCCAAGTACTGCGAAGCCGTCTGCTTCTGAGTTCTCTGACTTTTTGATTTCTACTGTATGTTCTGCTGTTTCATCTGAGGTATAAACTTCGGTTGTCTCTGCATAATCTCCCCAGCCATTTGTATAATCAGCATTGAGTGTGGTTACTACCTCACCATCTACAAGAACATCAAATTCTCCACTGAGTCCGTCTGTTGTCTTATAGTAAATGAGTCCGAGATTCTGACAGGTTACTGTAAATGTGAGCTCTCCGTCTCCTTCTGTATTTGTCCAGCCGTCTGGATAAATATAATACTGAGATGAGCCTTCTGTGAAGGTACCTGTTGAATCAGGTGTTATATTTGTGCTGTCAAGAATTGTAGCATTTAAATATTTATCTTCTGTTACAGGGTCTGCTGTAAACTCTGTTGGTTCCTCTGCTGAATCAATATTAGCATAAATATCATTGAAGTACTTGGTGAAAAGCTCGCCTGCAAGGGAATGTCCAAGTGCTGATGGATGTACTGTATCTCCTGAGAGATCGTCTGCTGTATATGTTCCGTCATTCATCAATGTACTGATAAGATCTGCATAGCTTATCATTGGAAGATTGTAAGCTTCACCTATTGCTTTTTCCATTGACTGGTTTGTGGAGCCATTTGTCTGTGCCATGAAAAGAAGCATTACAGCCGGCTGTGAGTCTGATTTAAGAATATTTCTTACTAAATCATCATAAGCTGTATCTATTCCTGAAACACCTGCATCATTTACTGCAAATTCTACAATTACGAGGTCTGGCTCATAAGCAAGTACGTCTGTTGCTGCACGATGTACACCAAGATATGAATTAGTTGCACCGATACCTGCATTTACAAAGGTTACATTGTCAAAGCTTTCCTTCCACCAGCTTTCAACATACTTTGCATATGAATATTTATCTGAAAGCTTGTCATCCTGACTTCCTTTAGAAACTGTTCCGGCTGTAATTGATCCACCAATTGCTACGATTGTTACAGGTTCACCTGATTCAGCCTTTTTCATTACAGCTGAAAGTGCGCTTGTATCAGCAGTATCAAAAGCAGTCACCTGCTCTACGAGTTCATCTGAAAGACGTTCTGATGGGATTACTCCATCGTGATAAAATCTCTCAACAGTCTCTTCTGCCTCAGGTGTTACCTCAGCATCTGGCGTTGTGCTGTCATCAGTTCCATTTGCAGCATCTGTTGCTGCTGTTGTTGGGGTGGTTGATGTGTCACTTGTATTGCTTTCGCTGCCACATCCTGTTAATGCTACTGCAAGTGTTAATACAGCTGCATACCTCATTGCTTTCTTAAACATAATACTCCTCCTTAAATTTGCCTAAAAGCTTTTATATTTTTTTCAATGTCACCTTTAAAAATTGCACTGCCTGCCACCAAAACGTTTGCTCCGGCTTTAAGTATTTTTTCTGCATTTTCAAGAGTGACTCCTCCATCTACTTCAATCTCGGGTGGATTTACCATTCCCTGAGTAAGCTCTCTTAATTCACTGAGCTTTTCATAGGTTTCTTCGATAAACTTTTGTCCTCCAAAGCCCGGCTCAACTGACATAACCAAGATTAAGTCGACCTTTCCAAGCAAAGGCTTAAGAACTGATACCGGAGTGCTTGGCTTGATTGTTATTCCTATTTTTACGCCGAGATTTTTGATTGCATTCAGTGTTGCAACAACATCCTCACAGGCTTCGTAATGAATATTTATGAGGTCTGCACCACAGTCAGCAAATTCTTTTATGTACCTTATCGGCTCTCTAATCATAAGATGAACATCAAAAAACATTTTGGTGTTTTTTCTAATTGATTTTATAAGCGGCATTCCAAAGGAAATGCTTGGAACAAATATTCCATCCATCACATCAATATGGAGATAATCCGCATTATTTTTTTCTAATATAGATATCTGTTCTCCCAGGATATTGAAATCTGCTGCGAGAATTGAAGGTGACATCTTTGCCATTTTTAACCTCTTGTATACATCCGAATTACGGAATTTTAATTTATTAGAATCAAAGTGCAAAAGCCTATTAACAAGTCAGGCTCATCCAAACCATTATTTACAAATCAGGCTTGGCCTACCACAATCAATTACAGACTAATAGCGGCGTCTGTCTGCCGCTTCTTCATAAAGCTTGCAATAACTTTCATAACGTTCCCTGGCTATCAGACCTGCCTTTAGTGCTTCTTTGATGCCGCAATCCGGTTCTTTTATGTGGGAGCAGCCTGCAAATCTGCAATTTTTTTCATGCTCTGCAAATTCCGGATAATACTTATAAAGGTCGCCCGCTTCTATCTCATCAATATAGAGGCTTGAAAAACCCGGTGAATCAATAAGATAAGTGTTTCTGCACATATAAACCAGTTCAGTATGTCTTGTGGTATTCTTGCCTCTTTGAATTTTTTCGCTCAGTTCACCGGTCTGCATCAAAGCATTCGGCTGCATGATATTCATTAAGGTTGATTTACCAACACCACTTGGTCCTGCAAGTACTGAGGTCTTTCCAAGGAGTGCTTCTCGCACTTCTTCTGTTCCTTTTTCATTTGCTGCCGAAATTGCAAAGGTCTTATAGTGAGCTTTCTCGTAAATCTGGCAGAGGCGGTCACAATAATCCGCCTCTATCAAATCTGTTTTATTAAATATTATAATTACGGGAATGTCCTGTCGCTGCATTTTTACTAAGAATCTGTCTAAAAGATTCAAGTGAGGCTCAGGACTTGCCAATGCAAATACTACAACCGCCTGGTCCACATTTGCAACAGCAGGTCTTATAAGCGAATTGGTTCTTTCCAAAACCTTTTCAAGATTTCCGGCTTTTTTTTCTTCGTCAAGAATTTGTATTTCTACTCTGTCTCCTATTAGAGGCTTTATGGATTTATTTCTAAATAGACCCTTTGCCTTGCACTCATAGAGACCTTTATCCTCAACATAAATATAGTAAAAGCCGGCTATTCCTTTAACTATCCTGCCCTCTGCCATTGGGCTTTTATTGTTCTTCATAATTAGTATTGGATTATTTATCCTCCATAATTAATCGAAGTCTTCCTCACCTTCATCACCATTGTCAGAGCCTGTCTCTCCACCTGTCTCTCCACCTGGCTCAGCAGTATCTGATGGAATAGGTGTCACTACTGCAGGTGATGGTGAAGGTGTTGCTGTTACTGTTGGCGTCGCCGTTGGTGTCTGTGTTGGTTCTTCAGTAGGTGTAGGAGTAGCTGTTGGTGCAGGTCCTTTTGACAGCTTAATTGTGATTGATGAACCACGATTAAGTGCTTTAGAGCCTGTTGCACTCTGTTCACATACTGTACCCTCAGCATAATCTGAGTAGACAGTTTCTGTATCTACAGTAACCTTAAGGCTGACTGATTCAAGTATCTTCTTAGCCTCCTCCTGACTCTTTCCGAGTACTGAAGGGACATAATTTACATATGGTGTTGAAAGATATACTGTAATTGCGCCACCCTTGTCTACCGGATCACCGATTGCAGGATCTGTACGAACTACAACATCTGAGGTAGTTGTGCTGTAATCATTTTCCGTATCATAAGCATAGGTAATTGCAAATGAAGTACCATAAGCAGTTTCTACCATAGCCTGGGTATATCCTGACATATCAGGTACCTGTACCTGCTCCGGTCCGATGCTGTAGGTAAGTGTAATTGTTGAATTAACTGTTACTGCTGCGCCTTCATCAACACTTTGCTGAATAACGGTATTTGCTGCATCATCAGTATTTACTGCACTTGCAACAGTTTCAATTACAAATTCGTCAGAGAGAGCCATGAGCATATCCTTAGCTGTCTGAAGGTCATAGCCTGTTACATTTATCATTGTTACTGAATCTGCAGGCTTTGGACCTGAACTCCATACAACAATCAGAGCTCCGTCATCATCATAATAGATATCAATGATGTGATTCTGTTCTACTGTATCGCTGACCTCTGCTCTGTTAGAATAATCATTGCTTGTAATTCCATACTTTTCTTCAAGCACCTGTGCAAGCTCGTCAAGTGTGTAGTTCATGCTCTTAAGCATTGTAATTTCTGTGCTGCTAAGCTTATGAACACCGTCATCTGATGTGCTGTTTGTTGAGCTGCTTGATGAAAATGGATTGATATCACTGGCAACGAAGAAGATAATTACACCGATAAAAAGTACAACCAGAACAATACTTGCTACAATAATAATCTTCTCTGTCTTTGAGTTTACCGGATCAAGATCATCATCTTCACTGTCATCTATATCATGTTCAGGCTCATCATCTGATAAATCAGTCTGGGCCTGAGCCTTTATTGATTTGATTTCATCTTCGGTAATGCTGATTGTAGGTGAATCATTTACCTTCGGTGCATTTATTTTTACGAAATCACCCGAAGGATCCGTAATAGCTGCCTTTAAGTCTCTAATGAGCTCAGAGGCTGAAAAATATCTTCTTTCAGGCTTCTTCTGCATACATTTTGCAACAATCTTTTCAAGTGCCGGTGTGACATTTGGATTGAGATTGTGGAGTGGAGTTGGATCTCCCTGGATATGCAAAAGGGCTATTGATACATTATTTTCTCCTGAATATGGAACACGTCCTGAAAGCATTTCATAAATTGTGACGCCAAGTGAATAAATGTCTGATTTTTCATCACTAAAGCCACCTCTTGCCTGCTCCGGTGAAAGATAATGAACTGAGCCTACAGGTGCCTGATTAATGGTATTTGAGCTTGTTCCAAAGGTTGCTCTTGCAATACCGAAATCTGTAACCTTTACCTTTCCTTCTCGTGAAATTATGATATTCTGAGGCTTAATGTCTCTATGAACAACATGATTTGCATGAGCGGCATCGAGTCCCTGTGCAATCTGAATTGCAATTCCGACTGCCTCTTTAATTTCAAGTCTGCCTTTTCTTTCAATAAATTTCTTGAGAGTAATTCCCTCAATTAATTCCATTACAATGTAATTAAAATCCCCGTCACTACCTACATCATAAATGCTTACGATGTTTGGATGTGTAAGTCCTGCACAAGACTGTGCCTCCTGTTGAAATTTGGCAATAATCTTTGGATCTCCAGTAAAGCTTTGCTTTAAAATTTTGATAGCGACAAATCGGTTAAGTCTGTGGTCCTTTGCTTTATATACATCAGCTGTTCCACCAGAGCCTATGTGAGTAATAATTTCATAGCGCTCACCTATAAATAGGCCTGCTCTTACTATAGCCATAACTATCCCGTCCTTTCCGGCTTACCCCTGTAAAGCCTGCTTTTAAACCTCTATTTTAATCAATATTATTGTGATATTGTCTTTTCCACCATTTTCATTAGCAACTGCTATCATCTTCTCAACACTGTCAGATATATTTTCATATTCGCTTATTATCTTTAGCATTTCTGATTCATCAAGCATATCTGACAAGCCATCCGAGCAGAGCAGACAGTAACTTCCATTTTCTACCTTAACCCGATAAAAGTCCGGTGAAACTACGTTTGATGTGCTTATAGCACGAAGCACCAGATTTTTTCTTGGATGGTATTTTGCTTCTTCTTTTTTTAATTCTCCCTTACGTACCAAATCTGCTACATAGGAGTGGTCCTTAGTTATTTGGACTATGCTGTCATTTCTTATGTAATAAAGTCTGCTGTCTCCTATGTTGGCAACAAGCATTTTATTATTACTGTCAATCGAAGCCAAAACGAAGGTGGTTCCCATTCCTTCCAGCTCTTTGTTGCCGGCCGCTTTTGCTATAAGCTCTTCGTTTGCAGCCTTGACTGAGGACTCTATGGCCTGGATTGCCGTTCTTTCATTGCTTAATCGCATGTTTTCCGCGAAGCTGTTTATTACCAGCTTTGAGGCAATGTCTCCGGCATTGTGTCCGCCCATTCCGTCCGCAACCACAAAGCAGTTTGGAAGGATTCCAAGTGGACTTTCTTCTACCATAAATGAATCCTGATTAACATTTCTCTTTCTTCCAACATCAGTTGCACCATATGCTCTGACCACCTTCAGTCTCCTCCCCTCCTGATGATAGTTAGCCAGGTTATAAACCTGTTGCTTCTTTGCTTAAAGCTGTTTGTAAAACATTTTTAAGCTTTATTTTCTGAAGCTGTTTGTAAAACTATTTGAGCTTTATTTTCTGAAGCTGTTTGTAAAACTTTTTGAGCTTCATTATCTGAAGCCGTAAAAAACATTTTGTACTTCATTGTCTGAAGCTTAATTAGACATATACTTTTCGTAGCTTCTTCTTAGCTGTCCACAGGCAGCATTTATATCTGCTCCCATTTCTCTTCTTATAGTAGCATTTAATCCATTTTTTTCAAGTGTTTGCTGAAAATGTAATACTTTTGTAATATCTGTGCGTTTGAAATCTCTTTCTTTGACCGGATTGACCGGTATGAGATTTACATGTGCACCCATTCCTTTAAGAATTGAGGCAAGTCCCAGGGCATCCTCTGTATTATCATTTACACCTGCTATAAGACTGTATTCAAAGCTTATCCTTCTTCCGGTAAGCGAAAAGTACTCTCTGCAGGCTTCAAGTATTTCACTGATTGAATACTTATAGGCAATCGGCATAATTTCTTTTCTCTTTTCATCAGTATAAGCATGAAGACTGATTGCAAGAGTTATGCTTAATTTTTTCTGAGCCAGTTCAAGTATTTTAGGAACAATTCCACAGGTAGAAACTGTTATGTTTCTCTGACTGATATTTAAGCCATTGGCATCAGTTATCAGTTCAATAAATTTGAGAAGTGTCTCATAATTATCAAAGGGCTCTCCGCTGCCCATTACAACTACATTACTGACTCTCTCTCCTGTCTCCCTCTGAATTGAATAAACCTGCTCAAGCATTTCCGATGGAGTTAAATTTCTAACCAATCCCCCAATAGTGGAGGCGCAAAATTTACAGCCCATCCTGCAGCCCACCTGTGAGCTTATGCAAACAGAGTTGCCATGCTTATATTTCATCCAAACGCTTTCAATCGCATTGCCATCGTTCAATCCAAAAAGATATTTTTTCGTATCTCCCTTTTCTGATTTCAGGCAGGCCAGAGTATGAAATGAAGTAAGCTCTGTCTCAGCAGCCAGGCTTTCACGAAGTGCCTTAGGAAGATTATTCATTGAAGCATAATCAACAGCCAGCTTAACATGCATCCAGTCATAAAGCTGTTTGGCGCGAAATGCAGGCAAGCCTATTGACTTAATATATTCTGTAAGCTCGGCTTTATTCATGGATTTAATATCTGTCATATGATTGCTCTTTCTAAGTAACAGGTCGCAGACCTGCTTTTAGTTTTTACTTAGTCTGCACCTGATAGGATTAATGTCTTTATTTTTTCCTGAATAAGGCAATAAAAAATCCATCATGCAGCTCATCAGGCAAAATTTGCAAATAACCATACAATTGTAAATAATCATGCATGGTTTTGTCAAGTAATTTAGTAAAATCAATAGGCTCAAAGCTGCCATTTTGTCGTATGTAATCAGCATTTTGCTGATTTTCCTCATAAGTTATGGTACAGGTGCTGTAAGCGAGGTAGCCACCGGGCTTTACATACTGCATGGCATTGTCTAAAATCTTACGTTGAAGCAAGGCTAAAGAATTTATGTCCTCCGGCTTTGTTTTATATTTTATGTCAGGCTTTTTCCCGATTACACCGAGTCCGGAGCATGGTAAATCTGCCACGACTATATCATATTTATTTAAATCCGCCGTCCTTAGTTCACAAGCATCTGCTACTTCAGTCTTAACATTTTTTGTGCCTGTTCTCTTACAGTTTTCTTCTATCAGTCTGCACTTTGAGTCCGATACATCTCTTGCAATAATTTCACCATTTTTATCAGACAGTAGTGATGCAAGATGAATAGTTTTTCCTCCGGGTGCGGCACAAAGGTCAAGTACTTTCGCATTTGAAACCGCCGGTATCACCTGAGAGGCAAGCATTGAGCTTATGTCCTGAACAATAATCCAGCCTTTTTTGAAGGCCTCTAAGCTGCTTATCTGACCATTTAGTTCAAGCTCATAGGCATCATCTGCCAATGAACTTTTCAGGAAGCTGACCTCATCTTTTTTCAGTGACTGCTCAAGCTCTTCGTCAGATACTTTATTATTTAATTTATATACTGTCAGCTTTTTTTCTTTATAAAAGCTTTGAAGCATATTTATTGTCTGCTCTTTTCCATTAAGTGCTATAAAATTTTTTATAATCCATTCCGGACATGAATATATAATTTCAAGCTTTTTTGTTTCGGAAAGACCTAAGACATTCTTTTCTATAAAGTCCTCCATTGAATTACTGCTTCTGAAAAAGCCACGAAGAACAGCATTTACGAAGCTGGAAAGTCCTGAAAGCTTATGCTTTTTTGCAAGCTTTACCGCTTCATTGCAGGCTGCCGATACGGGCACTGACATATAACAGCCCTGATAAAGTCCCATTGCCAGGATGATTCTGACAGGAGGTTTTATTTTGGATACCGGTCTTCCTGCCTGGATGCTTTCTGCCCAGGTTAGGGTAATGTAACGCTTTGTTACTCCCTTTACAAGTCTGGTTACAAAGGGTTTATTTATTGTAGCTTTGCCCGACTCATCTAAATTGTCTAAATGCTTTTTTAATGCTTTGTGGCAAAGCTCTCCATTTATATGAATGTCATATAAAATATGATAAGCAAGCTCTCTGTCTGTCATTTAATCTCCTATTATCTATGACTAAATTTTTGATGCCTGTATTGTTTCTTCTGATTTTTAAGATTTGAATACCTGCGCTTAGCTTTTTATTTTCAAAGCCATTACTATGGTTAATCTTATTTTTCTGATAAGAGATTCCTGCCTGTAAGGTCTTTACCTCTTACGTATTCTGCTGCTTCCATTGCTCTTTTACCTTCCGGCTGTACGCTAATTATATGTAATGCATCCATGCCGGTCTGAATTTTAAAGCCATTTTTTCCTATTTCGAAGACATCGCCCGGCTTGAAGGCTGTATCTACGGAAGCTACAGTCTCTGCTTTTAAAATTTTAAGCATTTTACCGTCTATAAAGGTATAAGAGCCCGGCCAAGGAGTGAGTCCTCTGATTAATCTGTCAAGCTCATCGGCAGTTTTTGTGAAATCAAGCAGTCCCATTTTTTTGTTAAGCATTGAAGCATAATGTGAAGCTGCTTCTCCCTGAGGAGTATGGGTTGCTTTGCCTTCTTTAAGCTGTTCAATAGCTTCATAAAGGACTTCTCCACCAATTTCAGCCAGCTTATCATGAAGTGAACCGCCTGTCTCGTCTTTAGCTATTTCAATTTCCTTTTTGAGAATAATGTCTCCGGTGTCAAGTCCTTCATCCATCTGCATTATTGTTATGCCTGTCTTTTCTTCGCCATCAATAATGCTCCATTGAATAGGTGCCGCACCTCTATACTTTGGAAGTAGTGAGGCATGCACATTTAGACAGCCGAAGCTTGTCAGCTCCAATATCTCTTTTGAGAGAATCTGTCCAAAGGCCGCTACTACTATCATGTCTGCGTTAAAGTTCTTTAAATAAGCGACGCTCTCGGCATTTTTTATTTTTTCAGGCTGATAGACTGGGATGTTATATTCAAGGGCTACCTTTTTAACATCCGACTGACTAAGCTCTTTTCCTCTGCCCTTTGGTCTGTCAGGCTGGGTGACTACAAGAACAATTTCATCTTCCTTTCTTGTAATCATATATTTTAAAATTGTTGCCGCTATCTCCGGCGTTCCCATATATATAATGCGCATTTATTTCTCCATTACTCTAAATCTTCGTTTTTATAGAGCTCACCCTCTACAAGCTTAAGATAAAGATTTCCGTCAAGATGATCAATTTCATGCTGGAAAGCTCTTGCTAAAAGTCCTTCGCCCTCAAGAGTAATCGGATTCATATCTCTGTCAAGTGCTTCAACCTTTACCCAGTTTGCACGAGTTACCTCTCCGCTTCGACCCGGTACTGAAAGACATCCTTCCAAGCCTGTCTGAGTTTCCTCTGATTTTTCAACTATTACCGGATTTATCAGGCATATTGGTTCATCGCCATTTTCTGAAACATCAATTACACAGATTCGCTTTAAAATTCCAACCTGCGGAGCTGCGAGGCCAACACCCATTGCCTTATACATTGTTTCAAACATGTCATCAATGAGTTCACTTGTTCTGTCAGTCATTGATGAAACCGGTTTGCATACCTTTTCTAAAATTGGATCTCCCTCTACTCTTATGTTTCTAACTGCCATATGTCCTCCTTTTAAGTTTTTTATCAGACTTAAGCCGTCTGACACTAGTATTATATATTTATTTTTTTAGTACTCTCACTAATGCTGAAAAGTGCCTGCTTAATAAGCCAGACGTTTCAGATAAGCTTTAATAGCCGCTCATCGGATTAAAATCAAATTGAACATAAGCATCATTTATCTTTTGGCTTTCGATAAAATGCTCTATTGCATCCTTCAAGCGAACCAGCTTTTCGTAATCTCTATCCTTAATGTAAAAAAGATGTCTGTAAACATCTGCCACCTTTTTTACACTTGCGGGTGCAGGTCCTATGATATTAAATTTTTCTCCGGTTTTTAGCCTATACTGTTCAAAGGCATATTCCAAGGATTTGCAAACCTGGAGATTGGTTTTTTCACTTCTGGACTGTATGAAAACCACACACATATTTCCTGCGGGCGGATAAGCACATACCTGTCTGTATAAAACCTCCTGACGATAAAAGCCTTCATAGTCATTGGCTGCTGCATTTTGAATTGTATAATGCTCAGGATTATAGGTCTGAATTACAACCTCTCCTGCCAGCTCTCCTCTTCCTGCACGTCCCGAGGCCTGGGCAATCAGCTGATAAGTTCTTTCAGCTGCCCTGTAGTCGCTTGCGTACATGGACATGTCTGCTGCCAATATTCCGACAAGCGTTACCTTTGGAAAATCATGGCCTTTTACTATCATCTGAGTTCCTATAAGAATATCAGCCTTACCTTTTCTGAAATTTGAAAGTATTCTTTCAAAATCACCCTTCTTTGAGGTTGTGTCTGCATCCATTCTAAGGACCTTTGCCTCAGGGTAAGCCTTATTAATATATTCTTCTATCTTTTCTGTTCCTGTGCCAAAGCCTGCATAAAAGGGCGAACCACACTTAGGACACTGTCTTGTGCTGTTTTCTGTATGGCCACAATAGTGGCAATAAAGCTTTCTGTCATAGTGAAGTGTCAGTGAAATGTCGCAATGTGGGCACTTAGGAACATGTCCACAGCTTCTGCAGGAAAGAAAGCCTGCATAGCCTCTTCTATTTATAAAAAGCATTATCTGCTGCTTTTTTTCAAGTCTTTCTTTTATTTTACCATCGAGCAGTCTTGAAAATGGTGATTTCTGTCCTGCCTTCAGTTCTTCTCGCATATCTACAATATAAGACTTTGGAAGGACAGCTCCTCCGGCTCTTTGGGTAAGCTTTAAAAGCTCATATTCGCCCTTCATTGCTTTTAAATAAGAGTCAATTGAAGGAGTTGCTGAGCCAAGGACTACTGATGCGCCGCACATTTCTGCTCTCCAACCGGCGACCTCGCGCGCATGATACTTTGGTGTAACCTCTGATTTATAGCTGCCTTCGTGCTCTTCGTCTATGATAATCAAGCCGAGCTTTTTAAATGGCGTGAAAAGTGCGGAACGTGGTCCTATCATTATACTTATTTCACCATTTTTGGCTTTTTCACTTTGAATATATCTTTCACCCTTACTCAGCTTTGAGTGACTAAAAGCTACTTTATTTCCAAAGCTTAAGGCAAATCGCCTGACCGTCTGATAGGTAAGAGAAATCTCAGGTATGAGAACTATTACCTCCCTGCCACTTTCGATACAATGTCTTATCATTTCGATATAGACCTCGGTTTTACCGCTGCCTGTAATTCCATAAAGCAGATAGGTCTTATTTACCCCTGAATCAAAGTTTCTACAAAAGGTATCTCGCGCGGCCTTTTGTTCATCATTTAATTCGATGACATGGCCATCGCCGTCAGGATACTGATTAAGAATTTCTGTTATTTCAGGAAATGCATCTTTTTTGGTTCCTGCTTCTGAACGATTTTTGTTTACAGCTTTTTTTACAGGGATTACGGTTGCAAGTGCATCCTTGAGCATACCGCCATAAAAGCTCTTCATTTTATAGGCGAGTGCCATCAGTTCATCCTCTATGGCAAGCCCCTGCTTAACAACGCTGTCGACTTTTTTTATTTGAAAGCTGCCTGCCGGTGCACTTCCGGTTACTCCGACTACATAGCCTTTTTTCAGATTATTGCCCCGGCCAAACGGAATCATAACCGGAGTTCCCGGTCCGACCTCTGCTTCCAGTTCATCCGGCACAGCATAGGTAAAGGTTCTATCCAAATTTGGTGAGGAAATATCTACAATTACCTCTGCATATTTCATAATTTTAGCCTTGTCTGAAATAGTCTCACACTTCTAAGTGAGTAAGACCATTTCTGCAGTAATATCAATAAGTAAGCATTAAAATGTCTGCATGTTAATTAGCTCAGTTTAAGCTCAACTGCTGCCTTACGAATAAGCTCTGTATCATCCATATGATACTTTACACCCTTGATTTCCTGATAGTCCTCATGGCCTTTTCCTGCCACGAGAATAAGATCACCTTTTTTTGCATGCTCCAGACTGTACTTTATGGCTTCATATCTGTCTTCTACAACTACATATTCAGGTGAAGGAGCTTTACTGATTCCGGTAATGATATCAGCAATGATGTCCTTTGGTTCTTCAAATCTAGGATTATCTGAGGTTATGATTGTAAGGTCGCTGAGCTCGCCGCTTACCTGTCCCATTGTGAATCGACGTTCCTTTGAACGGTTGCCACCACAGCCGAAAACACATACTAATCTGCCCGGCTCATATTCACGTAGAGTCGTGAGTACGCTGCGGAGTGACATTTCATTATGGGCATAGTCAACCATGATTGTAAAATCCTTTGATACCGGAACAGTCTCTACTCTTCCTTTTACCTTGACTGTGCTAAGGCCTTCATAGGTTGATTTTGTGTCGACACCAAGAAGGTCACAAATTGCAAGTGCAGTAAGTGAATTGTAGACAGTAAATCTGCCGGGGATGTCTACATATACATCCATTTCTTTTCTGCCTATTGCTTTATATCTGATGCCTGCTGAGGCAATATCCTCAGTAACGGATTTTCTGCTTCCGGTAAGGGTAATATCTGTCGCTCTATAATCACAGTCTGCGGCAGTGCCATAGGTGTAAAGTCTGCAGGTATGTCCAAGCATCATTTCGTCAAAATGAGAATCATCCTTATTTGCAAGGCCTATCTTACACTGCTTAAAAAGTCTTCTCTTGCAATCAAGATAATCTGCGAAGTCAGGATGCTCATTGCCACCGATATGGTCAGGCTCGAGATTTGTAAAGACACCAATATCATAGGTGATTCCAGCTACTCTTTCCATCTTGAGTCCCTGAGAGCTTACCTCCATGATTACTGTAGTAATTCCTGCTTTGACCATTTCTGCAAATTGTTCCTGAATTACATAGCTTTCCGGCGTCGAATGGCTCGCAGGTATGTGTTTTTCTCCGATTATTGATTCGATGGTTCCAATAAGTCCTGCTTTTATTCCTGCAATTGTAAGGACCTTATAAACCATGAAGGTTGTGGTAGTCTTACCTTTTGTACCGGTAATTCCAATTGTCGTAAGCTTTTCGGCCGGATAATCGAAATAGGCTGCACTCATGAGAGCTAAGGCAAGTCTTGCATCAGCTACCTTTATTACAGTTATGTCACTGGGTACTTCTACGTCCTTTGTGACTATCACTGCAGCTGCTCCTTTTTCACAAACTGAAGGTATGTAGGTATGGGCATCTGTGACCGTACCTGAAATGCAGACGAATACACTGCCTTTTTCTGCCTTTCTTGAATCATAGACAAGTGAAGTAATTTCTGTATCAAGACTTCCCTGTACCAGCTGATAATCAAGTCTTTCGAGTAATTTTTCTAATTTCAAGCTTACGCCCTCCTGTTTTTTATTAGGGGTATTTATATAACAAGGTTATATATAACAAAGTTATAAACAGACCAAATTCCCACGACATTTCCTGTCGTGGGAATTACTTTCATTTTTTACATCTGACGATAAAGTTCTTCATACTTTCCGGCTGAATTATGCCATGAGAAATCCATTGCCATTCCTCTGTCTACAATCTTGTTCCACTCACGACGCTTGTTGTAATAAACGTCCTTTGCGTAACGAACTGCATTAAGCATTTCATGAGCATTGTAGTTTCTAAAGCTGAAGCCTGTACCTGTATTTTCAAACTGATTATAAGGCTCTACGGTATCCTTTAATCCACCGGTCTCTCTTACGATTGGCACTGTTCCGTAACGAAGACTCATCAGCTGGCTGAGACCACATGGCTCAAAGAGTGATGGCATCAGGAATGCGTCACAGGCTGCATAAATTCTGTGAGACCTTTCATTGTTGTAGTAGATATTTGCGGATACTCTGTCCTTGTACTTCCATTCATAATGTCTGAAAAGGTTTTCATACTTTGGATCACCTGTTCCAAGAACAATAAACTGCATGTCCGGAGCACAGATTTCTTCGATTACATAATCTACCAAATCGAGTCCCTTCTGGTCTGTGAGTCTTGAAACTATGCCGACTGTGAAAATCTTATCATTCTGAGCAAGTCCAAGCTCCTTCTGAAGCTCTCTCTTATTTTTAACCTTTTCTTTACGGAAGTTAACCGCATCATAGTTATTGTAGATAAATTTATCTGTGGCAGGATTCCACTCCTCGTAGTCGAGACCGTTGACAATTCCTCTAAGTGAATTGCTTCTTGCATTCATAAGTCCGTCAAGACCTTCACCATAGAATGGAGTCTTAATCTCTTCTGCATAGGTTGAGCTTACGGTTGTTACCATATCTGCGTAGCAGATACCTCCCTTGAGGTAGTTTGCGTCGCCATAAGCCTCAAGCTTATCAGGAGTAAAATAATAAGCAGGAAGTCCTGTTATATCCATTACTGTCTTCTTATCCCAAACACCCTGGAATTTAAGATTATGTATTGTCATGATTGTCTTAATTCCACGATAAAATTCGTTGGCCTGAAATGCATCATGAAGCATTACAGGTACGAGGCCTGTCTGCCAGTCATGGCAGTGAATGATGTCAGGACGGAAGCCAATTGTTGGAAGTGCTGAGAGAGCTGCTTTTGAAAAGAAAGCGAACTTCTCGATATCCTGATAGATTTCTCCGTAAGGCTTGTCACCTGCGAAATAAAATTCATTGTCGATGAAATAGAATTTAACCCCATCATATTCCATTTCAAGAATGCCGACATACTGTGTACGCCAAGCAAGATTCATGTAAAAGTGAGTTTTGTACTGCATTTGCTCTTTGTACTTGGCTGGAATAGCACGATAATTTGGAATCATTACTCTGATATCAAATTCTTCTTTATTTACGTACTTTGGCAATGAGCCAACTACATCAGCCAGACCGCCGGTCTTAATAAATGGTACACACTCCGATGCAACAAACAATATCTTCTTCATATATCCTCCTGGTATAGGTATTTTCACTCAGCCAGCTTAATGTAAACCCAAGGCTGAGATAATTTGCTGCTAAAGACACCCTTTAGTCCTTATGATTATACCACATGTTTATATGAAATGAAAGATTAAAACTTCGTTAAAAAAACAAAATGTTATATAATCTTGCATTTTAAGCACGAAATTTATAGTCGAGCCTGATTTTATCGGCTATCAATGCTACAAATTCGGAATTTGTGGGCTTTCCTTTGCGATCATCTATCGTATAACCGAAGAGTTCGTTTATTGTATCGAGCTTTCCACGACTCCAGGCGACTTCAATTGCATGACGAATTGCCCGTTCTACCCTGCTTGGGGTTGTCCTATAGGTTTTGGCTATCTGAGGATAGAGCTGCTTTGTAATTGAACCAAGCATCTCATCATCATTAATTGAGAGCATAATTGCATGTCTTAAATACTGATAGCCCTTTATGTGGGCAGGAACGCCGATTTCATGAATTATATTTGTAACATCTGTTTCTAAATCGCGTTCCTTTATTATTTCAGCCTTTGGCATGACTGTCATCATTCCGGTTCGATGTACCTTCATGCTTCCCCTGACCTGTCTGATTCGGTTTAGAACAATTGATTTGTCAAACGGCTTTAAAATATAATACTGTGCTCCTAAATCGAAGGCGCTTTCCATTACTCTGTCCTGTCTGATTGCACTGATTACTATTATGCTCGGTCTTTTCTTTAGCGTTTCATTTTTATTAAGTCTTTCCATAACTCCAAGTCCGTCAAGCTTCGGCATTATCAGATCAAGAAGTACAACATCCGGCTGTTTTTCTTCAACAAGAGCCAATCCTGCTTCACCATCCTCTGCCGTTCCCACCAGCTCGAAGTGTTTATCCTCTTCAATAATTCCCTTTAATATCCCCAATATTCTAGGTGTGTCATCAATTATTGCTATAGTTGTCTTGTTCATGCTTCTACCTCCATTTCCGTTTTTCTTAAAAGCAAGACAAATATAACCTAAATTTTACATAGCTTCAATTTGGCATTTACGAATATTGAGTTTTTATACTTTCTAAAGAGACAAAGCGGCTTTTTATTGCATAAATAATCTTAATTTTCACCTTTTCCAGCTTCTTTGCCAAGTTGCATAGGTTCATAAGGTTTAAGAGAGTAAATGTTTACTGTATCATGGCTTCAATAAAAATTCCATAGCCTTCACTTGGATCATCCACTGTTACATGCGTAACTGCTCCTATCAGTCGTCCATCCTGAATTATAGGGCTGCCGCTCATGCCCTGCACAATTCCACCTGTAGCTTCAAGCAGTCTTTCATCTGTCACCTTTATTTTTATTGCTTTTTCACTCATCTTTGAATTATAGTTAAGCTCTGTTATTTCAGCAGTGTAAAATTCAAGTGTTCCAAGCACTGCGCTCACTATTTCTATCTCTCCCTTTTTCACGCCGGCTGCATAGCCTATTTCATAGAGATAGGAATCATTTATTCCCAGCTTTTTAAGAGTTTGTTCTACATCTGTAGTTAGGCCATATACCCCCAGGCTGGTATTTGTAAGCATTTCACCTATATATTCCGAGTCTGAGCGATTCATGGCTCCTACTATTTCTCCCGGATTGCCTTCTTCACCTTTGTTTATTGACAGTGCTGTTGCTGTGTAGACCTCTCCATCTGATACTGAAAGAAGCGTTCCGGTATCGACATCAGTTATTCCATGCCCTAGTGCACCAAAGCTTCCATCTGTAGGATCTACGAAGGTAAGTGTTCCAACACCTGCTGTATCATCTCTTACCCAGGCTCCTATTTTGTAGGTTCCATCATTTGCCAAAACAGGCTTTAGAACCACGTCAATTTCTACCTCATTGCGAAGTACTGTTATTGTAAGGCTTTTGCCGGCAGACTCCTGAATTATTGATATAAATTTTTCCTTGTCATTAACCTCTATGCCGTCTACTGCTTTTATATAGTCTCCACTTTTTAATATTCCCTTTGAGGGGCTGACCTCGGTACCGTTCTTTTTTGTTACAGTTCCACTTCCCAGAACAAGTATTCCATTGGTATTTAGAGCTATACCTATCAGTTCACCGCCTATATAGTAGGACCTTGCCGTAACAACGTTGACTTCAATGGTATAAGCCGGAATAAGATTAAAAAGATAGACTCTGGCATTATAGGTACCGATGCCTGAGGATGAAAGACTAAAGCTTTTATCTAAGTCTATTGTTATTTCATCAGCCGGAATTTTTTCCTTTGAGCCTGCTGAAACATAGATGTCTCCACTATCAATTTTTAAGCTGTAGGGCATTGAAAGATTAAATTCCTGACCATCACCTGAGCTTAACCAGATATCACCGGGCATGTTGCTAAAAACTCCCGTTAGCACCAGGGCTCCCATTACGAGGCTTACCGTTATTATCAATATTATTAAAAGACGTCTGTAGATTTTCAAATTCATGTGCACCTCAGCTATGTGGTATCTCAAACGCGGCCAAGCAATATATCTTTTATGCTGAAAAGTCATGTAACCCCAAAAGCTAGACTTTTAGGGAGTAACATACCACCGCTTAAGAAGCGGGGGACTTTTCAGATAAGGTTAAAAAAAGAGATACCAAAAATATTTACTATTTTTAGTATCTCCTAATTATCATTTTATATTCACTGCTTTTAATCTGCCTAATAACTAATACTTACCTGCAATAAGCTACTCAGAGTTATCTTAGCTTAACGATTAGCGACCTTCCATTCATTTGCAAGCTTTTTCATCTCAGCTGCATTTTTTAGGACGCTCTCTGTAATTGTAGTGCCTCCGAGCATTCTTGCAAGCTCGCCTGCTTCACTGCCCTCCGGCAGTCGGTTTATGGTTGTTGTGGTTTCTCCATTATCCTGATTTTTTTCAATCAGGAAATGAGTATCAGCCATTGCTGCTATCTGTGGCAGATGGGTGATGCAGATAACCTGATGCTTTGCCGCAAGTGAAGACATCTTTTCTGATACCTTCTGAGCTGTCCTTCCACTTATACCGACGTCAATTTCATCAAAAACAAGTGCGTCTATGGTATTATTGTCTGCAATAACAGACTTTATTGCAAGCATTACACGACTTAGTTCTCCTCCACTGGCACATTGTGAAAGCTTTTTCACCGGCTGTCCCAGATTTGTACTCATATAGAATTCTATGTCCTCTGCGCCGGTTTCAGATGGCTTTTCCAAAGGTTCAAGCCTTATTTCAAATTTTGCATATTCAAAATTCAAATCATAAAGGGCTGCTTCAATTTTGTCTGCAAGCTCTTTAGCGGTTTTCTGTCTGACTATTGTAAGGGCTGAGCATTTTTCGAGAAGCACCTTTTCAAGCTTTTCTGCATTTTTCAGGAGTCCGTCGAGATAGATATCATAATCCGCATAGGAATCTAAGGTCTTCTCAGCTTCCTCTGCATATTTTCTGACTGCTTCATAGCTGCCGCCATACTTTGCCTTTAGTCGGTTAAGTATATCCAGTCGCTCCCCTACTTCTGTAAATTCTTCTGCATTTCCGGATATGCCTTCTGCCAGGCTGTGTATATCTGCTGAGAGCTCTGATACCTGGTCTGAGATTACATTAAGGTTATCTAAAAATCCTGAGATTTGCTCATCTAAATCAGATATTCTGCCAATTGCCTTAAGAGCCATGTCCAGCTGATCTGAGATATTGTCTTCTCCATCAGTAAGTGCTAAGGCAGCTGTATCAAGACCTTGGGAAATTTTGTCAGCATTGCTGAGGATTTTAAAGCGTTCCTCCAGCTCCGAATCTTCACCCTTTTTGAAGGCTGCTCCTTCAATTTCCTCTAATTCATATTTAATGAGCTCAAGCTCTCTGTCTGTCTTTCGTCCTGCTCCGGATGCATTTTTATACTCGTTAAGAGCTGCATTATAAGCATGATAGGCATCCCGTACTTCTTTTAAAAGCGCCTCAGCATTTTCAGAAAAGGAATCTACTATTTTTTTCTGAGAGGCTTTGTGAATCAGTGACTGATGCTCATGCTGTCCATGAATATCAATAAGATAAGTGGCAACCTCTTTAAGAACTGACTGGGTCACCACTTCTCCATTAATTCTGCATACACTTCTGCCACCTGAAGTTATTCTTCTGGATATAATGATTTCATCCTCACAAATCAAATCATTTTCTTCCAATATTCTTTTTATCTCAGGGCTTTCTGAATCAAAGGTGAGCTCGACAAGTGCATAATCGCCTCTGTTGCCAAGCATGTCCTTTGTTGTCTTGTTTCCGAGAACCACTCCAAGTGAGCCGATGAGAATTGATTTTCCAGCACCTGTTTCACCTGTAAGTACGTTAAAGCCCTCACCAAACTCCAGCCACACTTCATCGATTATGGCGAAGTTTTTTACATGTAAGCTAATCAGCATATTTTTGGCTCCTTTTTAGTATTTCGAAGCACTATTTTATAGATGTAGTATTAATCCATATCTACGTTGTGATATACATTCTGAACGTCATCATCTTCATCGAGAAGGTCCATTGTTCTGTTGAAGTTCTTGATGTCCTGCTCATCTGTAAGCTCTACATAGGTCTGAGGTATCATTGTTACTTCAGCTTCAATCATAGGAATTCCGGCATCCTCTACTGCCTGACGAACTGCCGAGAAGTCATTTGGTGCTGTATAAATTTCAAAGCCATCCTCTTCTTCCGAGAAGTCATCCGCTCCCGCATCAAGTGCGAGCATCATCAAATCGTCCGCATCCATTTCGCATTCTTCTTTATCGATTACGATAAGTCCCTTTTCATCGAACATATAGGATACGCAGCCCTGAGTTCCGATTGAGCCCTGTCCTTTTGTGAAAGCATTTCTGATATTTGATGCTGTACGATTTTTATTATCTGTAAGCGCTTCTACGATAATCGCTGAGCCTTTTGGTCCATAGCCTTCGTAAGAAACAAATTCGTAATTTACGGCATTTGCATCGCCAGCTGCCTTTTTGATAGATCTTTCGATTGTATCATTAGGCATGTTATTTGCTTTTGCCTTTGCTACGATATCCTTAAGCTTTGAATTATTATTAGGATCTGCTCCTCCCTCTTTTACTGCTACTGCGATTTCACGTCCTAAGCGTGTGAAAATTTTTCCTTTTGCTGCATCATTCTTTTCCTTTTTGTGTTTGATGTTTGCAAATTTTGAATGTCCTGACATTTTTCGTCCTCCGTTATTTTTATTTATAGCTTTTGATTTATCACTTCTACTGCCTGCTTTGCCATTTCTTCTGACTGCATGGCGCACATGATTGTGTCATCTCCTGCGATACAGCCTGCCATTCCCGGCAGCTCCATTGCATCTATTGCCGTTGCTACTGCCGATGCCATTCCTGCATTTGTTCTTATCACGAGGATATTGCAGGCGGGTTGTACGGTCTTTACGGCTTCTCGAAGAATCCGGAGATGTCTTCCTCCTTCATCCTCCTTTAATCCATTTTGATGATATCTGGTATAAACCTGTCGTCCTCCCGCTCCTACCATCTTAGTGAGCTTGAGTTCTCTGATATCTCTTGATACCGTTGCCTGTGTTACATTATAGCCTGACCTTGCCAGTCTTTCGCACAGCTCATCCTGAGTTTCAATTTCGTACGTACTTATGAGATCCAGGATCATATTTTGTCTTGATGATTTCACATTTGCCTCCCGAAATCAATCTGTAGTTGTAAAGTCACATATAATTCTAAAGTACATGTAGTTATAAAGTACATATGCTTTCAAAATCTTATTAAAAAAAAGGTCTTCTGTTTAGTTCATGTGTCAAAAGGTCAATACAGCTTTGCTGTATTGACTACGTTTGCAATCAGGACGAGCCCGAAAGCCAAAGGCTTTCGGCGTCGTCTGATTTGCAAACAGTTCACATCATTTCATGATGTGAACCTTTTGACACATTGATTAAAGTTTCTTTAACCTTTTAACACATTGATTTAAATTTCTTTAAACTTTTAACACATTAATTTTACATCATGCCAAGCTTCAGAAGCCTAAAAATGTTTCTTTCAAACCCATAGTTCTTCAATTGATTTTCGTGTTGAGCATGTCGATGAAGGAAAAGGTTGGCAGCATACACATTTTACAGCTTCTTTCAGATTTTTCAATGGCTATTTCGTCGCCTGACTTCATTTTGCCATATTCTTCTCCATCCACTGTTACATAAGCATCTTCTGATATGTCATGCCTATTGCCTTTTAGCTTTATTATTACTTTATCTTCGGCTGAGATTACAAAGCTTCTTGCATTCATGGCATGTGGGCATATTGGTGTTATCAGT
>CAZVBH010000023.1:11660-28706 GCA_964625275.1 uncultured Lachnoclostridium sp. | reverse complement strand
TTGAGAAGCTGAAATTTGAATCACAGTTCCAGGAGCTTTCACCGGGTGGAGCAATCAGCTATGTTGAGGTTCCTAACATGGAGAACAACCTCGATGCAGTGCTTTCAGTAATGCAGTATATCTACGATAATATCATGTATGCTGAGCTTAATACCAAGAGTGATTTCTGCCAGTGCTGTGGTTATACCGGAGAAATCCAGATTATAACAGACAGTCATGGTAAGCTCATTTGGGAATGTCCAAACTGCGGTAATCGTGATCAGGACAAGATGAATGTAGCGAGAAGAACCTGTGGTTATATTGGAACACAGTTCTGGAATCAGGGAAGAACCCAGGAAATCAAAGAAAGAGTGCTTCATCTGTAAGCACTGATTAAAAAGCTTATTAATCACAATCCTTTGTATAGCAAACTACTTAAATGCGCCGAACTTAGCTTTGGCGCATTTTTGTCAGGCCTTGGCACATTTTTGCCAGACCTTGGCGCATTTGTGTTAAGCCTTGACGCATTTTTGCCAGACCTTGACGCATTTTTGTCAGGTCTTTGCCACATAATAATATCAAAGAATCCCATATAATCGGCAAATTAAGTTAATTTTAAGTTGACATAAGCTGTTCTTTGGGGTATAAATACCATAGGAATATGGAGTTTATCCAGAAATCATAAATTTGGTCGAAGACCTTATCTATCAGGAGGAAAATATAATGAATAAGACAGAATTAGTTTCAGCTATTTCAGAGAAGACAGGATTAAAGAAGGATGATGCTAAGAAGGCAGTTGACGCTTTCACAGCAGTTGTAACAGATGCGCTTGCAAATGGTGACAGTGTTGCACTCGTAGGTTTTGGTACTTTCGATGTTTCAGAAAGAAAAGAGAGAACAGGTCTCAATCCACTTACAAAAGAAGAAATCGTTATTCCAGCTGCTAAGCTTCCAAAGTTCAAGGCAGGAAGAGGTCTTAAGGAAGCTGTCAACAAATAAGTAAGGCTTTAAAGATTAAAGAACCAAAGGTCAGAGCTAAGTAAGTTCTGACCTTTTTTGCTTTTAAAAAAAGCCAGTGAGGTAGAAATGAGATTAGACAAATATTTAAAGGTATCCAGAATAATTAAAAGAAGAACGATTGCAAACGAGGCCTGTGATGCAGGCAGAGTTTTAGTAAATGGCAAGGTTGCCAAGGCAAGCCAGGACGTAAAGGTTGGCGACATAATTGAGGTAGGCTTTGGCACAAAGGCAGTAAAGGTAGAGGTCCTCCAGGTAGCAGAAACCAGTAAAAAAGATGAAGCTAAAGAGCTTTTTAAATATCTCTAGATTTGAATTGTATGATATCATAATGTTTTGAACAAAAGAATATTATGATAAAAAAATTAAGGCATGAAATGACCACAGGCTATTTGCACTCTGAAATTAATCAGTCATCGGTAAAAAAGCTTGCTGCCAAAGCTGCGTCAGAAAAAAGTGATATGATAAGAAAAAATGATACTATGATGCAGACCGGTGATGGACTTATAAATGACCACAGCATCAGCTTGCAAAACAGAAAGCAGTTGACCTTGACGGGAGTTAAGGAGGTTTCAGCCTTTGATGAGCTGGAAATTATTCTTGAAACCGAGGCAGGTGGTCTCCTTATTAAGGGAAAAGGGCTTGCAGTAAAGACACTTACCCTGGATATTGGGCTTTTGGAGATAGAAGGAATGGTTGATGGAATAATTTATTCAAAAAATGCTGCACCAAAATCAAAAGAACCACTAGTAAAAAGATTGTTTTCGTGATATTCTTAAGTGTTGTAATAGGTTTGTTTTTGGTGCCTGCTTATGAGCTGCTTTATATTTTAAGAAAAGCTTTAAAAAGAAGTCGCTTTTTATGTAAGGCAGAGGATTTTTTACTTGCGATTGCTTTTGCAATAACCTCCTATTATTTTATGTTTTATACCTGCGGAGGAGTTGTAAGAGGCTACAATTACATTTTGGCAGGATGTGGAGGAATGATTAGCTTTAGTCTTTGCAGCAGACTGAAGGAAAATTTGAAATTAAAAAAAGCAATTGGCACAAAAACCTACGAGGATATTTTAGAAGAGCTTAGTAATTTAGATGAGAAAAAATAGAAGCTTAAAGCTGTTTGATAAAGCCTGAGAAATTATTAGATAAAGTACAATTAGAAAGGATGGTAAGCCGAATGACTATTAAAAGGGTTGTCAGAAAAAAGCGTCCGAAGAGGGCATTGGGATTTTTAATTCTATTGGTATGTACCGTTGGAATATGTTCATTCTTTTACTATCAGAAATGCCAGCTTCAAAAGCAGTATGATGAACTGTATGCAGAAAAGCAGCAGCTGGAAAGACTTATAGAGGCTGAGAACCAGCGTACGGAAGAGGTTGAAGAATATAAGTCCTACGTGACTACTAAAAAATATATTGAAGAGGTTGCAAGGGAAGCCCTTGGACTCGTATATAAAAATGAAGTTATCTTTAAGACCAGTGATGATTGAGCTACTGTCTTGAAAGACTAATTTATTTTTACAATTAAGCCTTGATTATGCAAGGGCAAAGTAATTTGCTTTTAAATTTAAGCTTTGATTATGTCTAGGCAAAGTAATTTGCTTTTAAATTTAAGCTTTGATTAAGTCAAATCAAAGTGATGTGCTTTAAAAAGACGAAAAACTCACCTTTTTGTAAAAAAATAAAGGCTTATGCGATAATTTATTATTCTAAAGACAGAGTACGACAGATTATTTATTCATAAAATGCTACAATTCTTTAAATATGCCGGATTTTGTGCACTTAAGCTTCAAGACTCAGTAAGTGTCTGGACTCAGTCATCTTCTGATTAATGGCTTAGCTGCCCGACGTATTCTTTCCGGCAAAAGGTGGAGGCATACATGTCAGGAATAATTAATTTGTTTGGCACCACTGATGATGAAGTGATAAATTACAATATAGCAGGTGAACATATCAGGCAGCTTTCCGAGGCAATGGCTTACATATCTGAGGGTTTTCGCAGAAAAAATGATTTCCTTGGAATATCAGATGACGAAGGCTACGAGGACACCTGGCGAAGATTGGTTTCTACTGCAAGGGAAATGCTTGCAGGACAATATAGTGAGCTTGCAGAGATGATGTCAGAGCTTGCCACGTCTCCCTTAATCGGAAGAACGCTTGCAGACAGACAAAGTCTCCAGCTTAAAGCGGCATTGGCATTTAGAGGCATCAGAGTAACTCAGCTGTCAATCCTTAAATTAAAGGAACGAGGCATAGAGGTTCATCTCGTTGCCGGAACAATTACCAAAAGACAGCCGCTAAGTGATGAGGTTGCAGCTTATATTTCTGCAGAATTGGGTGTGACCTTGGTTCCTAAGGAAGGTTCAAAAAGGATTTTCAGAAAGGAACCGGACTATTATGCATTTCGTCAAAAAGAAAAATATGTTTTAAAAACCGGAGCAGTGAAGGCTTCAAAGCTTGTCGGCAAACCCTCCGGTGATAACTATGCAGTCCTGACGCCCGGACTTGGTGAGACAGCCATAATCCTGAGTGATGGCTGTGGAACCGGTGAACAGGCACACATGGAAAGCTCACTGGTGACCTCCCTTATCGGAAGATTTCTGCAATGTGGCTTTAGAGGCAGTGGTATGGTGTCGCTTATAAGCTCCGTTCTTTTGCTGGCAAGCGGGGCAGATTCCTATTCTACGCTTGACATGTGCCTTGTGAATTTGTTTGACGGAGGACTGAAAATTGCAAAATCCGGAGCCTCACTTACCTTCATAAAGCATGAGGACTGGGTTGAAACAATTTCTGCTTCGGGACTTCCTTTAGGGATTTTACCTGATGTGCGCCCTGAGGTGACAGAGAAAAGGCTTTATCATGGAGATACAGTAATTGTTCTTAGTGATGGAGTTCTGGATGGATTGCCGGTAGAAGAAAAAGAAGGGCTGCTTCAGGAAATGATAAGAGAGCTGCCGGATTTAGGACCAAAAGATATGGCAGGAGCAGTACTTATGGCCTCACTGCGTAAGCGCTATTACGAACCGATAGACGACATGACCGTAATTGCGGGGAGGCTGGAGCGAAGGCTGTAACCGAGAGAGTGATTTAGTAAAACAGAAAATGGAATATTTACTTGATTACCGAAAGGGTTGCACTACAAATGAAAGAATATAATTTCATTAAAAAAATTGAAAAGCTGATACAAGAGGAGGAGCTGATAAAGCCCGGTGAAAAAATCGTACTGGGTATTAGTGGTGGGGCTGATTCAGTTTGTCTCCTTCTTGCACTTAATGATATAGCACGCAGACCGGCCTGGAGCTTAGAGCTTTATCCGGTACATGTTAATCATGGAATCAGAGGTGAAGAGGCAAAGCGTGATGAAGCCTTTGTAATTAAGCTGTGTAACGAGCTTGGTCTTACTGCTGAATGTTTTCATGAGGATGTTCCAAAGCTTTCAAAGGAGCTTTCAATGAGCGCAGAGGAGGCCGGAAGGGCGGCACGTTATCGCGATTTTGCCAAGGTCTGCAAAAAGCATGGCTGCAAAAAAATAGCCGTTGCCCATAATGCAGATGACCAGACAGAAACCATACTTTTTAACATGATAAGAGGCTGCTCCTTAAATGGACTTGCAGGAATGAGTGTCTTATCTGACTGTGCCTTTGATAAAGAGCTTTTTGTTATAAGACCTCTTATTGAAACAAATAGGGCTGAAATAGAGGACTATCTTTTACAAAAGGGCGCAGCCTGGTGTACAGACAGCACAAATCTGGATGATGAGTATACCAGAAATATAATAAGACATTCGCTGATTCCAAAGCTTACGGAAATTAGCCCTAAGGCCTGCAGTCACATCAACAGCCTTGCTAGAGAGGGCTCTCAGGTTAAGGAATTTATTGATGATTATTGTGATATGCTCTTTATGGATTCCTTTATGGCATACAGCAGACAGATTTCTGATAAAAATATAAAATCTGTCGATGAAGAACCATCCTGGCGAAAAAATAATTCACGACTTTTGGGAAGCCTGAGACTTACTGAGCTTGAAAACAGGCCGGAGTTTATAATTCGTGAGGTGGTTTATCGCTTTATCTGTACCCTTACAGGTCAAAAAAAGGACATTGAGAAAATACATGTTATCGATGTTTGTAATTTAATAGAAAATTCAGTTGGCAAAATGGTTTATCTGCCTTATGATATAAACATAATAAAGGATTATGACACTCTGATGGGCTTTAGAAGAACAAAGGAGGTCATCATTCCGGAAGAAGAGCCGGACGTATTGTCAATAAAAGAATTTGACAGCATTGACGCTGCTGCACTTGGAAAAGCTCAGACGATTAAGCTGGAATTTGGCAAAAAATCAATGATTGAAGTGACTCTCTTAGACAGAGCCTCAGCTGAGCTTTCTTTTGATAATAAGGAAAAAATATATTTCGATAAAGAAAAGCTCTTTAATCTGGTAAGGGGCGATTTGAGTAGCCTGAAGCTTGAGGTGAGGGTGCCAATGGATGGAGATTATCTCTGCCCGTTCCCTGATGGTGGAAGAAAGACGCTGAGAAGATTTTTTATAGACAGCAAAATTTCTGCTTCTGAAAGAGAAAAAATGCCACTTCTCTGCCTGGGAAGCAGATGTCTTGTGGTTGGCAGCCTTCGTCATGATGAAACACTTCGTGTAGATGAATTTACGAAGGAGCTTTTTGAAATTGTTATTAAGAGCAGATAAGGATTAAAGCTTATTGGTTGATTACTAATAAATTTGAGTGAGCAATTGCTTTTTGGGGATAAGTATTTGTAAATTGGAAATAAGTTTACTAATAGATTTAAAACACAAAAAGGAGAGCGACATGGATAAAATAACAGTAATGTACAGCGAGGAGCAGATTGAAGCAAGAGTAAGAGAGATAGCAGCCGAGATAAGTCGCGATTATGCAGGTGAAGAGGTTCATCTTATCTGTATTTTAAAGGGAAGCATCTTTTTTACGGCAGAGCTTGCAAAAAGAATAAGCGTTCCCGTAACGCTTGACTTTATGTCTGTTTCCAGCTATGGTGATGGAACCGAAAGTACGGGACGCATAAAAATAATTAAAGATTTGGATGAGAACATAGCAGGCAAAAATGTCATTGTGATTGAGGATATCATTGATTCAGGCAGGACACTTTCCTTCCTGATGGATATGCTTTCTGTCAGAAAACCAAAGAGCCTTAAGCTTTGTACTCTTTTAAATAAACCGGAAAGACGTGTTGTCAACATAAATGTCGATTATATAGGCTTTGACATACCGGATAAATTTGTAGTAGGATATGGGATGGATTATGCTCAAAAATACAGAGCACTTCCATATGTAGGAATAGTTCAGACAGAGGAGGAGTAAATTGAGAAGAAGTAGTGGGTTGATTTTTTATCTTATAGTAATTGGAATACTGATTTGGGCTTTTGTAGCCTCTAATTCAATGAATTCAGTATCAGAGGACTATACGGTAAACAATTTTTATGTTGATGTTGCAGATGGCGATATCAAATCGGTTTACATTGATCAGGATTCACATGTTCCGACAGGAACTGTAACGGTTACTCTGACGGATGGTAGTGAAGAGACCTTCTATTCGACAGATGTTGACCGAATCGAAAAGACTGCCGTTCAGTATGACATTTCTGTTTATACTGACAAGGTAACCGACAGCTCATGGATTTTTACAACCGTATTGCCTTATGTATGCATAGTTATAATCGTCATCGTCATGATGATGATGTTCGTTCGCTCTGCAGGAGGTGGCGGTGCCACAAATCAAAAGCTGATGAACTTCGGACGAAGTCGTGCTGACAAGAAAAATGCAAATGAAATTGGAAAGACCTTTGCCGATGTGGCAGGTCTCAAGGAAGAAAAAGAAGAGCTTTCTGAGGTGGTAGATTTCCTCAAAAATCCAACCAAGTATACAGAGCTCGGAGCCAGAATACCAAAGGGTATCCTTATGGAGGGACCTCCGGGAACCGGTAAAACCTTACTTGCAAAGGCAATTGCAGGCGAAGCAAAGGTTCCATTCTTCTCAATTTCCGGCTCTGATTTCGTAGAAATGTTTGTCGGTGTCGGTGCTTCACGAGTTCGTGACATGTTTGCAGAAGCTAAGGAAAATGCACCATGTATCATCTTCATAGATGAAATTGATGCCGTTGCCAGAAGAAGAGGTACCGGTATGGGTGGTGGTCACGATGAACGTGAACAGACACTTAACCAGATGCTTGTTGAAATGGACGGCTTTTCAGAAAACTCCGGTATTATTGTAATGGCAGCAACCAACAGAGTAGATATTCTCGACCCTGCCATCCTTCGTCCGGGACGTTTTGACCGAAAGGTAGTTATTGGCAGACCTGATGTTGCAGGCAGACTTGAAATACTTAAGGTTCATGCAAAGAATAAGCCTCTCGCTGAGGATGTTGACCTTGAACAGGTAGCGAGAAGTACCTCAGGCTTTGCAGGCGCAGACCTTGAAAATCTCATGAATGAAGCAGCTATTTCAGCAGCCTCAGCAGACCGTAAATTCATCAACATGGAGGATATCAAGAGCTCCTTCATTAAGGTTGGAATCGGTAAGGAGAAAAAGAGCCGTATCGTATCTGAAAAGGAGAAGAAGATTACAGCCTACCACGAGTCAGGTCATGCAATTCTTTTCCACCTTTTACCGGATGTCGGACCTGTCTATACCGTTTCAATTATTCCTACGGGACAGGGCGCAGCAGGCTATACAATGCCACTTCCTGAAAGAGATGATATGTTCATTACAAAGGGAATGATGCTTCAGAATATAATGGTAGACCTTGGCGGAAGAATTGCCGAGGAGCTTATTTTTGAAGACGTAACCACAGGCGCAAGTCAGGATATCAAGCAGGCAACAAGCTATGCAAGAGCCATGGTTACAAAATATGGCTTCTCAGAAAATCTTGGCATGATTAACTATGATAATGATGAGGATGAGGTATTTATCGGACGTGACCTTGCTCACCAGAAGAGCTTCTCAGAGAATACACAGTCCTCAATAGATACCGAGGTTAGAAATATTGTTTCGAGCTGCTATGCAAAAGCCAGAGAAATTCTTGAAGAAAACATTGAAGTACTTCATCGCTGCTCAAAGCTCCTTCTTGAAAAAGAAAGAATCGGCAGAGCAGAATTTGAAGCACTCTTTAATACCGAAGCTACTTCTTCAGTTTCAGAAATTAGCTTTGAGTAGGAGCTTATGGTTAAAGTTTTACTTTTTAACCTTATCTGAAGTGGCTTTAAGGTTATGAGCAAGTAGCGAAGCGGACCAGGAATATCCGCTTTGATAGGTTTTAAAGTTTGCTTTGATTTGCACTTTAAAGCTTGTTTGTTAACCTAAAAGTTACTTTGACTAACGTAAGAAATTTGACAAAATGTGAAAATTTTGTAAAACACAAAGAAAATTTATCAAAGCCCAGTAAAGCTAAAGCCTTACTGGGCTTTTTTTATGTCCTATACATAGTTTAAATGACGGATATTCTTACATAATTGATTAAAAGCTAATAAAATGCCATGCAAAAAGTCAAAACGCGAAATTTTGTGCATGTTTAACAAAAAAATATTCTTGATTTTTTAATCTTTGGTAACACTTAAGATGGATGTCATGGTATACTTCTAATCGTAAACCCCAATACATTATATAGTTTTTGCTACACCCCATAAGTAACAAAAATACCTTCTCCGAAAGAGGACAGCCTTCCCCCAAAATTTAAGGCTGTCCTTTTTCATTTCTATAAAAAGAATTCATTTTGCATTGTTCGTCTCGTCATGGCATCTGCCACAAAATCCTTTTTTAGAAAAAGTCTTTTCTCGATATCCTGCCATTTCTCACCATTTTCAAGCTGACGAAGTACATATGACTTTTGCAGACTGCGACAGGTTATGCCCTTTGGCAGACCAAGACGTAGTGCAATCCTTGTCAGGGTATTACCAATTGAATTTGCCTTTGGAATATGACCATCTGATTCGAAGAATAAATCGGTTTTCTCAGACCGGAGTTCGTTTTTGATTTCACGTTCAAAAAGCCAGCCGTCACAAAATTTTGCAAAATCCTCTTCAAGCCTTAATACACTGTTACCTTTGGGTGTATTAAGTGAAAGAGCTCTGTCTCTCATATTAAAGTCAGATACCTTAAGCCTGAGACTGTCAACAGGCATAAGACCGGTATAAAGTATAAAAGCAATTGCCATAATGTTAAGACTGTATTGTCTTGTTTCTTCGGAAATGCAAAATTTGGCAAGCCTGTTGTGCTGTGCGGTTGATAGAATATAATTTTTTTGCTCAAACTGTCGGTCCTTTGGCAGAGAAATTAAATTTAAATCGATTTCTGACTTGATTCCATGACTGCCTGCATTCTTAATGGCTTCACCAAGCAAGGCTTTGATATTTTCAAGCTCTCCCTGAGTATATTTGGAGGAAAGTCTGTCAAAATAAGCTTGAATAATTAGAAGATTTAAATCCTTTAATGGAATATCGATTTCAGAAGAGTAGATAGCCTCTGTAGCGAGGTCTGATTTAACCTTTAAGGCTGTAGAAGGAACCTTTCCCACCCTGCAGCGAAAGTAAAATTTAATTAAATCACTGATTAGAGCATTTTTATCAGGAGCAAGACGGAGATTTTTAAGCTCCTCAAGCTTTCTGGCAGCGTCAATTTTTTCAACAAGCTCTTCCTCTGTACGAGCATAAAGTCTCTTTACATAACCGTTTTTATCCGGATCCAGATCAAAACAAAAGTATGAGCCTGCTGTTGTATTTATTAATCTGACCTTTTTTGTATTCTTTTTCATGATTGTAACCCCTGCAATCACTAGGCAAATAATTGCACTTTAGATAAAACATGGTTTGGCTTGACCTTATTCATTGCGAGCAATTAAAAGCTTTTGTGACTAAATGTTTCTTTATACGCATTGTATATTGTATTTTCAATAAAGTAAATGAAAACTTTTACCTGTTTGAAAAAACTTAACCGCAGCTAAAATGTATGGTTCCTGATTGGGAGCAAAGCATATATCACAGAATGTATGGTGAGATAAATGAAAAAATCCTTATATTGAAAAATTCTTTACCATGTTATATAATAGTTCAAATTGGGTATTTATACCCAAATGGGAAATTACGCCCAAAAGTGTTTTTTTTGAGAGCGGATGCGAGGATTTTATGCAACAAATATATTACAAAAAAGTTATTGAAAAGAGAAATCGTGCAAAATCATTTTATTCAGTACCTGAGGGCTTCATTGCAGAAGCTGTCTTTAGTGACGGTACGGCAGAGTACAGAACCCCTGCTGAGCCAAAAGCCTTCGAGACTGTAAAAATAAGGTTGAGAATAGCCTGCAATGATGCAGAAGAGGTTTTTTTGCATGTAAATACGGAAGACGGCTATACTGACTACAAAATGAAGGTGGCATATCAGAAGAATAATGGAATGTTTGACATCTACCAGGCTGAGGTGAGATTGTCAGATAAGCAGATTAAGTACTATTTTGACATAAGATCCTTCGGAAAGACTTACTATTATAATAGAGTCGGAGTTTCAGAGTCTCATAATACGGAAGAAAATGATTTCCTGATTACACCGGGCTTTTCAACCCCGGACTGGGCAAAGGGAGCAGTTTTCTACCAAATTTATGTGGACCGTTTTTGCAATGGTGATCCCAACAATGATGTTTTGGATGACGAATACAACTATATCGGCGAGCATGTAAAGCATGTTGATACCTGGGAGCGTTATCCTGCCGCAATGGATGTAAGAGAATTTTATGGCGGAGACCTGGCAGGAGTGCTTTCAAAGCTGGATTTTCTGCAAAAGCTGGGAGTTGAGGTAATCTATCTTAATCCTATCTTTACTTCGCCTTCAAATCATAAATATGATGTTCAGGACTATGACTGTATAGATCCTCATTATGGAGTTATTGCTCACAGAACCGGTAAGGTTCTTGCACCCGGGGACAAGGATAATTCCCATGCAACAAGCTACATCGATGCAGTAACCTCAGAGGAAAATAAACGCTTAACTGATGAGCTTTTTATCAAGCTGGTTGAGGAAATCCATAATCGTGGAATGAAGATAATTCTTGACGGAGTTTTTAATCACTGTGGCTCCTTCAATAAATGGCTCGACAGGGAACGTATTTATGAAAATTGTGAAGACATACCTAAGGGAGCTTATATATCCAAAGACAGCCCTTATGTCAATTACTTTGACTTTAAAAAGGATGACTGGCCTTATAATGGAGATTATGATGGCTGGTGGGGGCACAATACCCTTCCAAAGCTCAACTATGAAGGCTCGAAGGAGCTTTATGACCATATAATGAGCATTGGCCGCAAGTGGGTTTCGGCACCTTATAATTGCGATGGCTGGAGACTTGACGTGGCGGCAGACCTTGGCCACTCAGAGGAATTTAATCACAAATTCTGGGCAGAGTTTAGAAAAAATGTCAAGGCGGCAAATCCAAATGCGATAATACTTGCAGAGCACTATGGTGACCCTTACGAATGGTTAAGAGGCGACCAGTGGGATACCTTGATGAACTATGACGCCTTTATGGAGCCGGTAACCTGGTTCTTTACAGGCATGGAAAAGCATTCAGATGAGCATCTGCCTCAGATGATGAACAATGGTCAGGCCTTTAAGAGAAGTCTTCTCTACAATATGTGCCGTTATCAGACCAGTTCACTGCAGGTTTCAATGAATGAGCTTTCAAATCATGACCATTCAAGATTTTTAACAAGAACAAATCATATTATTGGCAGGACTGCCACACATGGTCCGGAGCTTGCCAATAAAAATGTAAATAAATCTGTTTTTATGGAGGCTGTTGTCTTTCAGATGACCTGGCCGGGTGCACCTACGGTTTATTATGGTGATGAGGCGGGTGTCTGTGGTTGGACTGATCCTGACAACAGAAGAACCTATCCATGGGGCAGAGAAGACAAAATGCTACTTAACTTCCATCGGGATGTCATAGCCATTCACAAAGCCTATGACACCTTAAGAGTCGGTAGTGTAAAAATTCTTACGGCCGACTATGGAACCTTTTCCTTTGCCAGAATGTTAAAGGATGAGGTGTTCATTGTAGCCTTCAACAATACTCATGATGAGATGCTGGTTCATTTGCCTGTTTGGGAGGCCGGAGTTAATACAGATGTGCTGATGGTAAGTCTTTTCAGAACAAACTGTGATGGCTATGATTTAGTGGCAAAGACCTATGACAATGAAAAAGGCTATATAGAGCTTAGAATGCCAGGCTACAGCTCGGTTATTCTAAAGACTATCCCAAGACACATTATTGTAGTATAAATTCAAAACCTATGAATAAAAATTTAGATGAAATTTTAAAAAGACTTGATGAAAATTATGGCACTGACTATATCTGCTATCTTGACCATGAAAATGCCTGGCAGCTCTTATTTTCAACCATAATGTCTGCCCAGTGTACTGATAAAAGAGTTAATCAGGTTACGCGTGACCTCTACGTCAGATATCCTTCGGTGGAAGCCTTTGCCGAGGCCGATTTATCTGAGCTTGAGGAAGCTATCAGACCTGTAGGCTTTTATCATACTAAGGCAAAAAATATAATAGGCTGTGCCAAAAAGCTTTTGTCAGACTATAAAGGAGTGGTTCCAAGCTCAATAGAGGAGCTGACCTCACTTCCCGGAGTCGGCAGAAAGACAGCTAACGTAATCAGGGGTAATGTTTACGGAATTGAAAGCATAGTTGTAGATACCCATGTTGCAAGAATTTCAAGAAAGCTTGGGCTCACTAATGAGAGCGAGCCGGAAAAAATAGAAGCAGAGCTTGAAAAGGTTTTACCACATGATCACTGGATTTTATGGAATATTCAGATAATAACTCATGGTAGAGGACTGTGTCCCGCAAGAAAGCCTCACTGTAAAGAGTGCTTTTTAAAGGATTTATGTCCGTCAGTAGAAAAGGAGGACTTGTAATGAACTTTTTTAACAAAAAAACTCAGAGAAAGATTGTCGCAGCAATTGCATTGCTTTGCGTAATCCTTATGGTTGTATCATTACTCGCATACATTGTTTAGGAGCAGGGCGTAGTGTTAGAAGTAAAAAATATCCATAAAAGCTATGGAAAGAAGGAAATACTTAAAGGAGTCAGCTTTACTGCCGAAAAGGGGGACTGCATTGCAATTGCAGGACTTAATGGCTGTGGTAAATCCACCCTTCTGTCCATACTTGCGGGAACCTTGAAAAGTGATGCCGGAGAATTTTTGCTTGGCGGAGTGGATTTACTAAAGGAGCCTGCCAAAAGAAAAGGACTGATAGGTTATGTACCTCAGGAAAATCCATTAATCGGTGAACTTTCAGTCAGAGATAACCTAAGACTTTGGTATTGCGATTCAAGGCTTGACATGAATGAGGAGCTTGAGTCGGGAACACTTAAGCTGCTTGGTATTGATGAATTTGTTGATGTAACCGTAAACAAGCTTTCCGGTGGCATGAAAAAAAGAGTCAGTATAGGCTGTGCCATGGCCTATGACCAGCCGGTTCTTATTTTGGACGAGCCCTCGGCCGCCCTCGACCTTGCCTGCAAGGAAAATATCAGACTCTATCTGACCGGTCATTTAAAAAGAGATGGTATAATTTTGATTACAACACATGACGAAGCGGAGCTTGCAATGTGTAACAAGCTGCTTGTCATGAAGCAGGGAATTCTGCATGAAGAAGCTACAAATTTACGCGGTGCCGATTTATTGGCGCGCCTGACGACAGGGTGATAAAAATGAGAACGGAAAAATTTAGCTATTCTACTGATGATTTTTTGCCCTGCATAAGAAAAAATCCGCATAGAAGACGTAATTTTTTATTGGCAGGAGTTTTAATTCTTCTGCTTCTTCTGGTTCTTGGTGTAGGATTTTATAAAAGCTTTATTTATCGGGAAAAGCTTGGAAGCGATGAAGCAGTAAGTAAAGCCTTTGATGATTTAAAAGACCATTATGGAAGAAGTTCCTATGTTATTCAGTCACTTGGAGCTGAAAAATGGTTTGACACCTTTGACGGTGGAACAATAGGAATTGACCAGTCCCTAAAGCTTAAAGAGCTTGGTGATTTTGGCCTTGGAATTGAAAATCTCGCCTCAGGTGTTAATTTAGAAACCGAGGCAGTTATTGATACTAAATCAAAAAAAGCCGAAGGCAGTGTGACTGCGGGCTGGACGCTTTTTGATGTGGAGCTTCTTGATTTTTACGGTGATGAGGACAGAGTGACCTTTAATTCCTCGGAATTTTTTGATGAAACTCTTGTCCTGAACAAATCGGAGCTTACCTTTTGGACTAAGCCGATATCTGAGCTCTACGAAGAGCTTTTAGACGGAGGTCTTAGCAGTCTTCTCTATAATATCTATCCTGAGGGTAGTGAAGATAATTACGGACAATCGGAAATTGCAAAATCAGAGTATGGAAGTCTCTCCGTAAAGGAGCTTTTGGAGCTCAGTGATTTTACGATGACTAATACTTCACTTTCAGAAGAGAAAACCTTTGTGGTTGGCGGCAAGGAAGAAAAATGCTATGGCTACAAGATAGAAGCGGTAAATGAGCTTTTAAGCGCACCCGTTACAATTGTCCTATATGTTGACAGACAGTACAGAATAGTAAATCTGAGTCTTGAATATTTAGGCGAGCTGGAGGATGGCTGCCAGGCGGGAATTAGCCTTGGGCTTGATTTGACCGGAGTTTGGCATCCTGCCGATACAATAACCGGAGAGCTTAGGCTTTTTGCCGGAGATGATGAAATAACCGGCAGCTTTGAAATAAGGACGAAAAACGAAGAAGATAAGGTAACTGTTGCCCTGGATGGGACTCTTAGGGTACCGGGGGTAAATCTCTTCGCTGACATAAATTTTGAATTTGATAAAGAAACAGGAAGCATCTCAATCAACTCATCCATGACTGATGAGGCTGATATATTGGAGATAACCTCAGGTGGAAGTCTTGAGAACGATACTGATGATGGAAAACTGATAATTTCCCTAAGCAAGCTTACCGTAACTTACAGTGATAAGCTGATTTTTGTTATCAACTCCAAGCTGGAAATTTCTGATAAGACAGGTGAAGACCTTGACTATACAGACAAAAGCACTGCTGATACAAAAGAGATAGATGTTTTGAAGATGACGGATGAAGAATGTCAAAGCATCCTTTCGCAGCTTAAGGAGAGATTTTCTTACTATTATGAACTGTTTAAACAGCTTATGAGCTATTGATTAGCCACTTAGAACTTTTTATAACTTTGGAGGAAAGAGCTTGTGAATCAGTCACATATGCTTTTGAAGCTTGAAATAAAAAGAGCAATGAAGAATCTGCCACAGCTCATTCTCGGAGCAGCCATAATTTCACTGGCTGTAATAATAATTGTAATCTGTTGTGCATATTCGGGAAAATCTCAGACAACCTCTACGAAATCAAGTATTGCACTGGTTACAAATAATAATACTCTCATTGAAAGCGTCGGAATGGATGTCCTTGGCAACATGGAATCTGCAAAGAACCTTTTTGACATCAGTCTTCTTGAAGAGGACGAGGCAAAAAAGGCTTTCGATGAAGGAAATTTACTAAGCGTAGTAATTTTTCCTAACAATTACATAGAATCGATTTCTCGTGGTGACAATGAGCCGGCCCAGGTTTTACTCAAAAATGAGGGCATTTCATTTTCACTTAATATGATAGCTGAGCTTTGTGGTGCAGCTTCAAATCTTCTTGCAGCTACGGAGGCTGTAAGCTATGCTGCGGCTGATTTTTGTAACGAATATGGACTTAGCAAGGAAAAGTCACAAATTATAGATGATATGGATGTAAATTGCGCCAGGGTTATTCTTGAGCGTGAGGACAATTTCAATAAAGTAACCATTTATGGCGAAGGAGATGTATCAACTGCACAGGGCTATGCCTGTTCAGCAGTTGTAGTGCTTCTGCTTTTATGGGGAATTTCCTGTGGCTCCATTTTCAAAGGTGACTCACCTGTGCTTGTAAATAAGCTGGCTGCGAATTTGATTCCGGTAAGAAGACAGGAGGGCTTTAAGCTGCTTGCACTGATCTGCCTTATCGGCTCCATGTTTTTAATTCTCGGAGGAGTTCTGCTTTTAGCTTTTCCATTTGCGGCAAAGCTTTATGCAGTAATAGATATAGATACTGTTTGGCAGCTGATTTTAATGCTGCTTGCACTTATTCCGGCTGTGGTTCTAGCCTCTGCCATTGTAATGTTTTCCTTTACAATAGCAAGTGGTCAGATAGGTGGAATAATTCTTCTTTTTATAGAGACTATAATAATGAGCTACACCTCAGGCTGTCTGATGCCCTCATATTATCTGCCTGATGCAATAAAAGAGCTTGGTAAATTTATGCCAACCTACTTTATGCAAAAGCAGGCAACTAATGCACTGAGTGGATTTGTAAGTGCAAAAAATACAATTATTATTCTTGTATATGCTGCAGCCTTTACTTTAGTGAGCAGCATCATAGTAGAATTAAGAAGCAGGAGGGCCGAGGGATGAAAAGAACAATGACCTTTTTCCTGCTCTTTATAAAAAGACTTTGCAAAAAGCCGGCCTTTGTAGTAATTTTGCTAATCATGCCAATACTCGTTCTTGCCTTTTGCATCATTTTAAAGGACAGTGACAATACAGTACGGGTTGCACTTTACAATGATGGGAATGATGAAGAAATAGACAGGGTGATAGAGGACATACTCGCAAAGGAATCAGCTGTCGATTTTTATAAAAGCGATTCTGTTTCTGTGCTTAGGGCAGATGTACTTACCAATACTGCAGAATGTGGCTTCGTTTTTAGTGACGGAGTTTGGGAAGCCCTTAGAAATGAAGATGCCGAGGAAATGATAACCATTTATCAAAGCACGAAGTCCACCATGACGGATTACATGAAGGAAGAGGTTTACTCAGTAATGTACCGTTATCTGGCAATTGAGCTCTTAGAAGACTATTTAGATGAGCAGGAAGTGCAAAATACTGCTGAAAGAAATGAATATCTGAAAGAGCACTATGAGTCCTATCTCTCGGATGGAG
>CAZVBH010000023.1:0-11560 GCA_964625275.1 uncultured Lachnoclostridium sp. | reverse complement strand
GCTGAAAGAAATGAATATCTGAAAGAGCACTATGAGTCCTATCTCTCGGATGGAGGAGTATTTGAAATCACCTATTATGATGGTGGCAAATCGGTTACTACCGAAATTTCAGCCGTCGCAGGTAATAAAGACTACCTCAAGAAGCCGATAAAGGGAACCTTATCAATTTTTATGATGATTGCTTCTCTTGCCGGCGCAGTATTTTGGCTGACCGATGAGAAAAATGGCGTTTATAAAACACTTTCCTTTAGGGAAAGACCTTACATAAATTTAATGGTGACATTTATTCCAACTATGCTTTCATGTATAGTTGCATTTGCATGTCTCTATATTGGAGGTATTGAAGAGGGCTTTTTTACAGAGCTTGTAAGAATGTTTTCTTATTCCCTGCTGTTGACGGGAATGTCAAACCTCTTAAGAATTATAATAAAAAATGAAGTGCTGCTCTGCTCGATGCTTACAATGCTTATTGTAGTATGCCTCGCCTGCTGCAATATAGTTTTAAATCTTGCACTTTATGTGCCTGGAATTAAGCTGATAAGATGGCTTTTGGCACCGAATTATTACTTAGATACAATGAAAAATGCCAAAGGTATTTTATTAACCCTTACAATTGGAATTGTACTTATACTAATCGGAATATTTGCTGACAGAAAGCACAATGCTTAGTGCAATATAAGCTGACAGAAGGCATAATATAAAGCAAAAATAAGTTGACAGAAAGCTTAATATAAAGAGAAATATAAGCTGATGGAAAACCTAACATAAAGAGAAATGTAAGCTGACAGAAAGCTTAATATATAGCAAAAAATAAGCTAACAGAAAGCACAATACATAGAAAGGAAAAAGGTATGCGACAGTTAAAAAACAGAAAGCTTTCACCGGCTGAATTTGACCGAATCGTTTCAAAATTCGCCGGCAAAAATTATACCGGTCGTCCATTTACTGCAAGACGTGAAAATCTGACTGTGGCAGACCATGTACGGCTTGCCCAAAAGGAGCTTTTAGGAAGTCTTTTGACAACAGCTTCTATGACAGGCTACACTCCTGAAGTGTCAGGGCTTGCGATTTATCGGAGCTCGCTGACTGCACTCGCAAAAGGGCTTACGCCTTCGCAATGCACACTTACGGCAGCTTTTCCACTCGACTATGAGGAAAAGCTGATGAGACTATTTGTGACCGAAGCGGCTAAGGCAGCGGAGGAGACATCAGTAAAAATAACAGACATAAATTTCAGACGGGCGAATATAGATATACCTGAAATAAATGTGACTCTTTTCGGAGAGCCTGCCGGTAAGCAATCAGATGAAATTTCAGAAGAGCTGATTACTAATCAATCAAAAAATATTTCAGAAGAGACGCTTGCTAATCAATCAAAGGGCGTTTCAGAAGCGCCGGCAACCCTTATACTTCTTGGCAGTGCAGCCCTAGAGGGTACAGCTTTGCTTAGGCAGCTTGAGTCTGAAAGGCTTGAAAAAAAGTACTCAAGGCAATTTTTAAATACAGACGAAATAAAAAAAATAATCTATCCTGAAAAGGCCGTTAAGGCTTTGTGGGAGAAGTCACAGTATTTACAGCCGGTTGCTGAAGGTGGAGTTTTTGGAGCACTTTGGGAATTGAGTGAAAAGCTTCATCTTGGAATGAAGGTGGATTTGAAGAAGATATCTGTTGCACCACTTACGGTGGAGATTTGTGAAACACTCGACCTAAGCCCTTATTCAATGATGGGCGGTGGTGCAGTGATAGCAGTAACTAACGTACCGGAGGCTGCAGTCGCGGTTTGCGCCGAGGCAGGATATGAAGCGGCTGTTATCGGCGTTTTAAACAAATCAAATGATAAGCTCATAATAAATGGGGATGAAATAAGGTATCTGGAAGCCCTGAAAATGGACTCCATGACAGAATACCTAGCTTCAAAGAACTAAAATATGAACTGAAAATATGACTTGTATAACCTTGAATCTGACTAAAATAAATATATGCAGGTTAGATTCAAATTAAGGATTCGGTTTAATTAAAAATATTGGAGGAATTATGAACATAGACATTTTAAAGGTTATAGACCAAAATGCGAAGCTCACAACAAAAGAAATTGCAGAGATGCTTGATAAAGATGAGAAAGAGGTCGCAAAGGAAATCGCAAGCATGGAAAAGGACCACACAATCTGTGGTTATCCTACACTTATAAATTGGGACAAGACAGGCGAAGAAAGAGTAACTGCACTTATTGAGGTTAAGGTTACTCCACAGAGAGGCATGGGCTTCGACAAAATTGCTGAACGTATTTACAAATATGAGGAGGTTGAAGCACTTTATCTTATGAGTGGTGGCTATGACCTTACCGTAATGATTGTAGGAAAGACACTTAATGAGGTTGCACATTTTGTTGCATCCAAGCTTGCACCAATGGAGTCCGTTGTCAGTACGGCGACTCATTTCGTGCTCAAGAAATATAAGCAGCATGGTCTTGAAATGATCGGCGAAAAGGACGATGAAAGGATGTTAATTACCCCATGAGAAACCCAATAAATCATACAATTGCAGAAATGAAGCCATCAGGCATCAGAAAATTTTTTGATATAGTAAGTGAAATGAAGGACGCAATCAGTCTCGGTGTAGGTGAGCCTGATTTTGAAACCCCATGGCACATTTGCGAAGAGGGTATTTATTCACTCGAAAAAGGAAGAACACATTATACCTCAAACTCAGGTCTTATGCCTCTCAGAGAGGAAATATCTGCTTACATGAAGCGCCACTATGACTGCGCCTATGATCCTGAGCATGAAATTCTCATAACCGTTGGTGGTTCTGAAGCAATTGACCTTGCAATGAGAGTAATGGTTTGTCCAAAGGAGGAGGTTATCATTCCTCAGCCAAGCTATGTATCCTATGAACCATGTGTAACACTCACAGGCGGTCATCCTGTAATCGTAAATCTAAAGGCTGAAAATGAGTTCAAGCTCACTGGCGAGGAGCTCCGCGCAGCAATTACAGACAGAACCAAATGCCTTATCCTTCCTTTCCCTAACAACCCAACCGGTTCAATCATGACAAAGGAAGAGCTTCAGGAAATTGCAGATATCTGTATCGAAAAGGATATAATCGTAGTATCTGATGAAATATATTCAATGCTTACCTACGGTGATGAAAGTCATTGCTCAATAGCATCCCTGCCCGGAATGAAAGAGCGTACAATTGTAATTAACGGCTTCTCGAAGTCTCATGCAATGACAGGCTGGAGACTTGGCTATGCATGTGGACCAAGAAATATCATTGAGCAGATGCTGAAGATTCATCAGTATGCAATCATGTGTGCACCTACGACAAGTCAGTTCGCAGCAGTAGAAGCTATCAAGAATGGCGATAAGGATGTTGAAAGAATGAGACAGGCCTATGATCAGAGAAGAAAGTTCCTCATCAAGGAGCTCAATGATATGGGACTAGAAACCTTTGAAGCTAAGGGAGCATTTTATGTATTCCCAAGCATACAGTCACTTAAGATGACCAGTGAAGAATTTGCAACAAGACTTCTCTATGAGGAGAAGGTGGCAGTTGTTCCGGGAACAGCCTTTGGTGATTGTGGAGAAGGCTTCCTCAGAATTTCTTATGCATATTCAATTGAAAATATAAAGGTTGCTCTTGACCGTATTCGAGATTTTGTTCAAAGAAGAAGGGCAGAGCTGGAAGGTCAATAAATACAGATGGCATTAAATATTGTTTTACATGAGCCGGAGATTCCGGCCAATACAGGAAATATAGGCCGTACCTGCGTCGCAACAGGTACGAGCCTTCATCTGATAAAGCCACTTGGCTTTGATATCAGTGACAAGGCAGTAAGGCGTGCAGGCATGGATTACTGGCATCAGCTTGATCTCCATGTCTATGAAAGCTATGAGGATTTTCTTGAGAAAAATCCGGGAGCAAAGATTTATTATGCAACTACAAAGGCAAAAAGCTGCTATACCCAGGTACATTATGAGCCGGACTGCTTTATCATGTTTGGTAAAGAAAGTGCGGGAATCCCTGAGGAAATCCTTGTAGATAATGAAGAAACCTGTGTAAGAATACCAATGATAGGAGAAACACGTTCACTAAATCTTAGCAATTCAGTGGCTGTTATCTGCTATGAGGCCCTTAGGCAGAATGATTTCTGCTCCATGCGTATGAAGGGCGAGCTTCACAGACTTAAGTGGAGTGTATAAGAGTAAAAAAGAGGAAAGGGGACCAGTACACTATATGAACGAACGCGTTCAAAAAACTGTAGAATTTGACAAAATAAAGGCCTCCTTGGTGGCACTTGCAGGTTCGGAGGCAGGAAGACGAATTTTAAAGGCTGTGGCTCCGGTAAGTGACCTGGATAAAATAGAAATATTACAGGACGAAACGGCAGCGGCACTCTCACGAATCGAGCGAAAGGGCAGCCTTTCCTTTGTGGGAATACCGGATGTCACTGAAATTCTTACAAGAGTTGCCATAAAATCAACTCTTGGCGCCGGCGATTTGAGAAAGGTATCAGCCCTGCTTACGATTACAGGCAAGGTAAGACAGTACGGTGAAACCAAAGAAGCCGCAGCTTCAGAGGAAGCGGCAGTTAAGGGCGCAGACAGAGACGAGTCAACCTGGGACATACTCTCAGAGAAGTTTAATCTCCTTGAGCCCTTAGAATACATAAGTCGTGAAATTAACAGATGTATAATTTCCGAGGATGAAATTGCAGATGATGCAAGTGATACCTTAAAGAACATCAGACGTCAGATAAAGTCCAAAAAAGCAAAAATAACCGAAAAGATGGCAGCCATCCTCAGAGAATCAGCAGAGGATGAAAAGCTTCAGGATAATCTTATAACAATGAGAAACGGAAGATATTGTATTCCGGTTAAATCAGAATATAAGAATAAAATTCCAGGTATGATACATGACCAGTCCTCTACGAAAAATACCTTTTTCATAGAGCCGATGGAGGTCGTTACACTGAATAATGAAATCAGGGAGCTGGAAATTCAGGAGCATGATGAAATAGAACGTATTCTTCAGATGCTTTCCTGTCTGCTTATTCCTGAAATTGAAAATTTGAAATATGATGTCAAAACACTTGGCGAGCTGGATGCAATATTTGCAAAAGGTATGCTGGCAAAAGAAATGAGGGCACAAAGACCTAAATTTTCTAAAAATCATGTGGTAGACATCAAAAAAGCCAGACATCCGCTTATCCACCCAAAGAAGGTTGTACCTGTGGATTTAAGACTGGGAGAAGACTTCAACCTGTTGATAATTACCGGACCAAACACAGGCGGTAAGACGGTAAGCCTTAAGACCATGGGACTTTTTCAGCTCATGGGACAAAGCGGGCTTCACATACCGGCACTTGGAGGCTCGGTACTGGCTGTTTTTAATGAAATTTATGCAGACATAGGTGATGAGCAAAGCATAGAGCAGTCGCTTTCCACCTTCTCATCACATATGACTCATACAATAGATATTCTCGAAAAGGCTGATGAAAATTCACTCGTGCTTTTTGATGAGCTGGGTGCCGGAACGGATCCGGTAGAAGGTGCCGCACTTGCAATGGCAATTCTTACGGACCTTAACAATCGCAATGTACGTTCAATGGCAACCACGCACTACAGTGAACTAAAGGCCTTTGCACTGACAACTCCCGGTGTAGCAAATGGTTCCTGTGAATTTGACGTAGAGACACTTGCACCTACCTACAGGCTGTTAATCGGTGTTCCGGGAAAAAGTAATGCCTTTGCAATCTCAAAGAAGCTGGGAATGGCTGACAATATTCTTGGAATGGCGCAGTCTCTTGTGGGAGAACAGGACAGAAGCTTTGATGACATGCTAAGACAGCTTGATGAACTGAGAGTTGAGGCGGAAAATGCCAGAAATGAAGCAGTAGCTCTTAGGGAAAAGGCAAGACGCTTTAAGGAAGAATCACAAAATGAGCGTGAAAATATTGCAAGACGCAAGGAAAAGGAAATAGAGCGGGCAAAGGAAGAGGCAGCGGAGATACTCGCAAGTGCCAAGGAATTTGCCGATGAAACTATCCGAAGAATAAATAAGAGCAGTACTCAGGCTGTAAATATGAAAGAGCTTGAAGCTGACAGAAGGGCTCTTAAGGATAAGCTTTCTGAAAATACGAAGCAGGAAAAGCAGGTGACTCCGAAAAAGAGCAGTCACAAAGCAGGCGACTTCAGAATCGGAGACACAGTTCACTGCATAAGCATGGACATGAACGGTACTGTGCATAAGCTGCCAAATCCAAAGGGCGAATGTGTAGTGACCTTTGGAATAATGGAGTACAAATGTCACATTACCGACCTTGAAATTTTAAAGGATGAAATTGTTCTTCCTAAGAAGCTTGAACGAAATGGCAGTGGACAAATCCGTATGAACAAGTCCTTTACGGTTTCGCCTGAAATAAATCTTGTTGGAATGTATCCGGATGATGCAGTTGCAGAGCTTGAAAAATATCTTGACGATGCCTATATTGCACAGCTTCAGAAGGTGACGGTAATTCATGGACGTGGAACCGGTGCACTTAGAAAAGCCGTACAGGATTATCTGAAAAGGCAGAAAAATGTTAAGAGCTTTAGGACCGGTGAATTTGGTGAAGGCGACCATGGAGTAACTATTGTTGAACTTAAATAATTTGGGGAATGTATTGGAGGATATATGGAGAATCAGAGAATCCTTATTGTAGATGATGATTTAAATATTGCAGAGCTTGTCTCTCTATATTTGAATAAAGAGTTTTTTGATACAAAAATAGTAGGTGACGGTAATGAGGCTGTTGCAACCTTTGAAAGCTATAAGCCTGATTTGGTGCTGCTTGACTTAATGTTACCGGGAATTGACGGCTATGAGGTTTGCCGAAGAATCAGAATGAAGTCGGCAGTTCCGATTATTATCATGAGTGCAAAGGGTGAAACCTTCGATAAGGTCTTAGGACTTGAGCTTGGAGCTGATGATTATGTAATGAAGCCCTTTGATACAAAGGAGCTCGTAGCCAGAATTAAGGCAGTTCTCAGACGATTTACTGTTTCGGAAGCAGATTCCGTACATTCACCTTCAGCAGATACTGATAAAACAGGCGAATTTGTTGAGTACAAGGGGCTGCTTGTTAACAAAACAACCTATACAACGGTTTATAATGGAGAAACACTTTCTCTTCCTCCAATGGAATTTGAGCTTCTCTATTATCTTGCGTCACATCCTAACAGACTTCTTTCAAGAGAGCAGATTCTTGATGCAGTCTGGGGCTATGGCTATTCAGGCGAGTCCTCAAGAACAGTAGACGTACATGTAAAGAGGATTCGTGAGAAAATACCCGGCTGTGAGGAATGGGGAATTTCTACAGTCTGGGGTAAGGGCTACAAATTTGAATATCATCCAAAGGAAGCCAGGGAATAAAAGATGTTTAGGGGATCAATCGTATTAAAAACCTTTGCTTTAATATTGTTTTTCGCCTTGATTTACTTCCTGTTCCTGAATTTTGTATTTGTAAATTATGTTCAGGATGAAATTGAAGGGGAATATGTAACAGTACTGGAAAAGCTAAATGAAACACTTGCGTCTGAACTGGATTCACAGACAAATGATGAAGCAACGGAAGCTTCAACGGAAGTATCTAAGGAAGAAGCTTCAAAGACTACTGAAGCTGAAAAGACATCAGAAGCTTCAAAGACTACTGAAGCTGGTAAGACTACTGAAGCTGGTAAGACTACTGAAGCTGGTAAGACTACTGAAGCTGAAAAGACTTCAGTAGCTGTTAAGGAAGATGCTTCAGAAACTGTCATAAAGGAAACGGCTTCACTCTCAGCAGGGGAGGATGATGAACTTAGCTCTGAACAGATTGAATATATAAATTTGGCAGCTGCATTATCGGCAGCGCAAATTTGTGTGGCAGACTCTGATGGAATTATAATTTATGATACTGCCGGTCAAAGCATCGGAAGTACAATAAAGGATTCTGCACAGCTTTCTGATAAAGAGCTTGATGGAGTAATCAGTACGTCGTCAATTGATGACAAATCTCTTGCTGTTACCAGGCTGGTAGCTAATGGCGGAGCTGTGTCATACGTTATTTCCATTTATGACTATTCGGTTATATCATCTGCAGTGGATGATGAGCTTGTGCGCTACAATACTGTAGGACTTATAGCCTTTGTAATAGTTCTTTTAGTTGGTCTTGGAACGGCAATTGATTCGCGAATGTTACTTCGTAAGCTTACAAAGCTGACAGTTGAATATGCGGATGGTAAATTTGATAACAGGGTTAATCTTCATTTTGCCGATGAACACCAGAGACTTTCTGATGCCATTTACTGTCTGGCCGAAAAGACACAGGGACTTGTTGAATATCAAAAGGATTTTGTTGCAAATGTTTCCCATGATTTTCGTTCACCACTTACTTCGATTAAGGGCTATGTCGGTGCAATTAAAGATGGAACGATACCTTATGAGAACAAGGACAAATATTTGGACATTATACTTTTTGAAGCAGACCGTCTTACAGGACTGACTCAGGATCTTCTTCAGCTTAATGAAATAGATAACAAGGCCCTGAAGCTTGAGTTGACAGATTTCAATGTATGCAGCATGGTAAAGCAGTCAGCCAGGACCTTTGAGGCTGTTTGTGCTTCAAAAAAATTGAAGATAAGACTTGTGTTTTCCGAAAGAGAGCTTTGGGTAAATGCAGATAAAAGTAAAATTCAGCAGGTACTTCACAACCTCATTGACAATGCAGTCAAATTCAGTAAAGAGGACAGTGTGATTGAAATAACTGTCTCGGACAAGGACATGAAGGTTTACGTATCGGTAAAGGATTCGGGAATCGGAATTCCTTATGAATCCCTGGACCGTATATGGGAACGCTTCTATAAGACCGACCTTTCCCGAGGCAAGGATAAAAAAGGAACAGGACTCGGACTTGCCATTACCAAGCAGATAATAAATGCTCATGGTGAAAAAATTGAGGTGGCAAGCAAGGTTGGAGTAGGCACCGAATTCATATTTACCCTAAAGCAGGTAAGCAAACCGGAGTGAAGCATGTAAGCCAGTTGGAGTAAAGCAGATAAGCCGGAGTGAAGCAGGTAAGTACTTGAATGAAGTGGGTTAGCATAATAAAGTGGTGCAGTAAAAATTTTGCTGACAAGTCGGAAACAATCCTAACCAAAGTAAAGAGGTTAAGGATACGGAAGTAAACCTGAATACAGGTTTAAACAGTTGGAAACCGGAAAGGAATAATAATGAGATATATTAATGATTTACGTGAATGTGAAGTGGTAAGGGAGGTTTATCTCTGCAAGCAGGTTCAGACCTTAAAAACTAAAGTGGGCAAGAACTACATGTCACTGCAGCTCCAGGACAAAACAGGCACAATAGATGGAAAGGTATGGGAGCTCAATAATGGCATTGGAAATTTTGAGGCCATGGATTACATAATGGTAGATGCACAGGTTACCTCTTACCAGGGCGCAAATCAGCTAAACATTAAGAGAATCCGTAAGGCTGATGAGGTGGAATATGATCCAACTGATTACATGCCTACAAGTGAGAAAAACATTGATGATATGTATAAGGAGCTTCTTGCACTCATAGACAGTGTCAAAAATCCTTATTTAAATAAACTTTTAAAAGCCTTTTATGTCGAGGATACAAAATTTGTAGGCACACTCAAGGCACATTCTGCTGCAAAATCAGTTCATCACAATTTCATCGGTGGTCTTTTAGAGCATACCCTTGGAGTAACGAAGCTTTGCGATTATCTCGCAGGAGCATATCCGGTTTTGAAAAGGGATTTACTGATAACTGCAGCTATTTTCCATGACATCGGAAAAACAGTTGAGCTGTCCAATTTCCCTGCCAACGATTATACGGATGACGGAAATCTTCTCGGTCATATTTACATTGGTACAGAAATGGTTGGCAAGAAGATTGACACAATTCCAAATTTCCCAAAGACTCTTGCCTCAGAGCTAAAGCATTGTATACTTGCACATCATGGTGAGCTGGAATTTGGTTCGCCAAAGAAGCCTGCACTGGTTGAGGCCTTGGCTCTTTCAATGGCAGACAATCTTGATGCTAAGCTGGAATCCATGAAGGAGCTCTTTAATACAAATGAAAATAATAATGGCTGGCTTGGCTTCCAGAGAATTTTTGACTCTAACCTGCGTGCAACCAAAGGTGAGTAAATACCATTAATGGAGGATCGTGTGAAGAAGAACGACGAAGTTAAAGTTTTAATTGAAGATATGAGTGAAAGTGGAGAGGGTATAGGTCATTTCGATGGCCTTACCCTTTTTGTAAAAGATGCCGTAATCGGCGACTTGGTTCTTTGTGGTATCACAAAGGTCAAAAAGACCTACTGTTATGCAAGAACCATTGAAATCCTTACACCGTCCGCTTACAGAACAGAACCGGTCTGCCCCATTTACAGACCATGTGGAGGATGCCAGCTTCAGGCACTAAGCTATGAAAAACAGCTTGACTTTAAAACTGAAAAGGTAGCCGGCTGCTTCAAAAGAATAGGTGGCTTCGAGGTAGAAGTAGAAGCTATTTCTGATGAAAAAAGCAAGGTTCTTGTAAAAAGAACAATAGGCATGGAACACCCATGGAATTATCGTAACAAGGCTCAGTTCCCAATCGGACTTGACAAATCCGGTAATCCGGCAGCGGGCTTTTATGCCAGAAGAACTCATAATGTAATTCCTACAAAAAGCTGTGCAATAGAATTTGAAGGACATGAGGCAATTCTAGAAGCAGTACTGAATTATATAAAGCAATCCGGAGAAACGGTTTACGATGAACTAAGTGGCAAAGGACTTGTAAGACATGTCCTTATGAGAAAAGGCTTCTCAACCGGTGAAATAATGGTAGTTCTCGTTATCAATGGAAAAAGGCTGCGTAACGAAGCACTTTTTGTTGAGCTCCTAAAAGCAATACCGGGAATTGCAAGCATACAGCTTAATGTAAACAGAGAAAAAACTAATGTGATTCTCGGTACTGAGTGCCGAACACTTTGGGGCAAAGCTTACATAACAGACAAAATAGGAGATGTAAGCTTTAACATTTCAGCCCTTTCCTTCTATCAGGTAAATCCGGTGCAGACTAAGGTGCTTTACGAAAAGGCTCTTGAATTTGCAGGCCTAACCGGCAAAGAAACTGTCTGGGATTTATATTGCGGCATAGGCACAATTTCCCTCTTCCTTGCAAAAAATGCAAAGAACGTCTACGGAGTGGAGATTATTCCACAGGCAGTAGAAAATGCAAAGGAAAATGCAAGACTTAATGGCTTTAAAAACGCAGAATTTTTCGTAGGCGCTGCCGAAGAGGTTTACATCGAGAAGAAGCTGCCCGCAGACGTCGTAGTGGTAGACCCGCCACGAAAAGGACTCGATTCTGAGCTGGTGGAAACCATCTGCAAAATGCAGCCCAAAAGAATTGTTTATGTTTCCTGCGACCCCGCAACTCTTGCGAGAGATGCAGCAGGCTTTGCAGCGCATGACTATAAAATTGAAAAAATCCAGCCGGTAGACATGTTCCCGGGAAGTGTTCA